>NZ_JBHVAK010000036.1:0-70608 GCF_042667085.1 Nocardia sp. NPDC057353 | reverse complement strand
GGTCCGGGCGGTGCGGTACCGCCCGGCGCCCGGCGCCGCACACGGTTCCGGACGGAAAGGGACGGATTGCGGTGACCGGGGCGGCGCAGTGGGCACGCGGAGGAATGTCGATCGGCTCCGTGCTGGATCTGCTGCGCCCCGATTTTCCCGACATCACCATCTCCAAGATCCGGTTCCTGGAATCCGAGGGGCTCATCCGCCCCGAGCGCACGCCGTCCGGGTACCGCCGCTTCTCGGTGGCGGACTGCGAGCGGCTGCGCTTCGTGCTCACCGCGCAGCGCGACCAGTACCTCCCGCTCAAGGTGATCAAGGAGCAGCTGGAGGCGATCGACAGCGGCGCCGCGACGCTCGGCGTGCGCGAGGCGCGCGCCCGGGCGGCGGGGGCGCCGGAGTATCCGGCCGACCGCGCGCCGCGCGGCCCGGCGAGCGTGCCGCCGCCGCGCAGGCTCGGCGTCGTTCCGGGGGAGATCAGCGCGGACGAGCTGCGAGTGGACCACGAGATCCGGGTGACAAGGGCCGACCTGCTCGCGCAGGCCGGGATCACCGACGCCTTCCTCAACGACCTGATCCGGGCCGGGCTGATCACCCCCGGCGCGGCGGGCTTCTTCGACGGCGACGCCGTCACCCTGGCCAGGGTCGCCCGCGCGATGGCCGAGTTCGGGCTGGAGGCCAGGCACCTGCGCGCCTTCAAGCTGGCCGCCGACCGGGAGGCCGCGCTGGTCGCCCAGATCGTCGCGCCGATCGCCAAGAGCAGGGACGCGGGCGCCAGGGAGCGCGCCGACGAGACCGTGCGCGAACTGGCCGCGCTCTCGCTCACCCTGCACGCCTGCCTGGTGAAGGCGGGCGTGCGCGCGCTCGGCAGCTGACCCGCCCCGCGGGCACCCCGGTCTTGCTGGGGCAACGGTCTTCCGGCGCGCCGCGCCCCCGGTCCGGGGCATCGCGGTGCCGCTCGGAATTCGCTTAGACTCGTGGTGCGGCGAGCTCCGCGGCGTCATGCCGGTTGGCCGGCGAGGTATGGGAGGCAGTGCGATGAGCGAAATGCGCGTGATCGGCATCCGTGTGGAGCAGCCACAGAACCAGCCCGTGCTGCTGCTCCGCGAGGTCTCCGGGGACCGGTACCTGCCGATCTGGATCGGGCAGGCGGAGGCCACCGCGATCGTGCTCGAGCAGGAGGGCGTGACGCCGATCCGGCCGCTCACCCACGACCTGATCAAGCTCATCGTCTCCGAGCTCGGGCACACCCTCAAGGAGGTCCGCATCGTGGACCTGCAGGAGGGCACCTTCTACGCCGACCTGGTGTTCGACAACGACAAGCGGATCTCCGCCCGGCCGTCCGATTCGGTCGCCATCGCGCTGCGCGTCGGCTGCCCGATCTACGCCGAGGAGCCGGTGCTCGAGGAGGCCGGGCTGGTCATGCCGGACGAGCGCGAGGACGAGGTGGAGAAATTCAAGGAATTCCTGGAGTCGGTTTCGCCCGATGATTTCAAGGCGACCGACAGCTGAGCCGAAAAATGTCTTGACCTGAGGTACAGGTCGAGACATTGACCGCGCGTCGCGTTTGGTTCGATGATGCCCTTCCACCGAGAATCAGGAAGAGTAATCTCGAAAGTTGGACCGGGGCCCCAGGTGCGGGGAGCCGGTGGTGACAGAACCGGACGGTGACCAAGCCGTGAGGTGTGCGTACCTCGGTGGATGCATCGGGTGCGCGCCGGTCGGGTGCGGCGTCGCGTAGCAAGGGAGTGGTCAGTGGCAGAGGAATCGCAGGACGCAGTACAGCCAGGCCTGTTTCCCGACGACACGGTGCCCGACGATCTCGTCGGCTACCGCGTGCCCAGCGCCTGCCAGGTGGCAGGCATCACCTATCGTCAGCTCGATTACTGGGCCAGGACCGGCCTGGTGGTGCCGTCCGTCCGCGGTGCGGCGGGCTCGGGGAGCCAGCGGCTCTATTCCTTCAAGGACATCTTGGTCCTGAAGATCGTGAAACGTCTCCTCGACGCCGGTATTTCCCTGCAGAACATCCGGATTGCGGTCGATCATCTGCGCAGCAGGGGTGTGCGGGATCTGGCCGGGATCACCCTCTTCTCGGACGGCACGTCGGTCTACGAATGCACGTCGGCCGAGGAGGTCGTCGATTTACTGCAGGGTGGGCAGGGCGTCTTCGGAATCGCGGTGAGCGGCGCCATGCGCGAACTCACCGGCGTGATCGCCAACTTCCCGGCCGAGCGGGCCACCTCGGCCACCGACCGCCCGGAGGACGAGCTCGCCTTCCGGCGCAAGGCGAAGCTGAACCGCAAGACCGGCTGATCCGCGGGGGGACGCGCGGCGCCGGGCCGGGAGGGCCGGCCGGTGCCGCGTCGGCAGCGGCGGGCGGAACGGCAGGGTAAAGGGGGGACGTGAGCCAGGGGGACGTGATGGGGGCGGCGGAGGTCGTCGGCGAGATCGGCCGGATCGACGCCTTTCCCACGGTGGACGAGCTCTACGCGTTCGCCGACCGGTTGGCCGCCGCGCACCCGGGGCGGGTCCGGATCGGCGATCTGGGATGCTCCCGCGGCGGTGACCCGATCCGCGTCGTCCGCGTCGGCTCGGGCGGCCCGAACATCCTGGTCTTCGGCAACCCGCACCCGAACGAGCCGATCGGGCTCGCCACCATCAGGCACCTGCTCGGCAGACTGGCCGCGCCCGAGCACGACTGCCTCGGCGCCACCTGGCACTTCGTGCTCTGCGTCGACCCGGACGGCACCCGACTGAACGAGGAGTGGTACGCCGGGCCGCACACCCGCACCGCGGTCGCCAGGCACTTCTACCGCCCGCCCGCCGCCGAGCAGCCGGAGTGGTGCTTCCCGACCACCTGGCGCGGGCGCCGGGTCGGGGTCCCGCTGCCGGAGACCGAGGCGCTCATGGCGCTGATCGACAGCACCGAGCCCGCGCTCATCGCCTCGCTGCACAATGCCGAGTTCGGCGGCGGCTTCTTCTACACCACCGGCGGCGACCCCGGGTACTGGGCGGCGCTGACCGGGCTGCTCGACGCCGCCGAGCTGCCGCTGCACCAGGGCGAGCCGGACTCGCCGGGCGCGCGGGTCTGGGCGCCCGGCGTCTTCGAGCTGCCGCCGTTCGGGCAGATGGCCGAGGTGCTGCTGGCCGCCGGGGTGGAGCCGGTGGCGGCGCTCGGCGGCGGCGGAAGCCGCGACTACTCGGCCCGGTTCGGCACCGCGCTGCTGGTCAGCGAGTTGCCGCTGTGGATCGACCCGCGGGTCGCCGACCGCACCCCGGCCGACCGCTCGCTCGCCGCGGTGCTCGCCGCCACCGCCGCCGAGTACCGGGAGACCGCCGCGGTCGTCGCCGCGGTGCTGCACCGGCTGGACGGGGAGTTGAGCGGGCGCAGCCCGTTCGAGCGGGCGGTGCGCGCGGTGCTCGGCAATATCCCCGGGCTGGCCGCCGCCAAGGAGGCGCTGGGCCGGGAGCGGCCGGCCACGCTGGGCGAGATCTTCGTGGAGAAGTACGTCTGGACCGGCATGCTCCGGCTCCGGGTCGGCGGCATGCTCAGCCGCTTGCTCGCCGCCGAGGCGGGAACCTCGCCGCGCATCGCGGCCGAGCGCGACCGCTTCGCCGCGGTCTTCGCGGAGTGGTGCGCCGCCATCGACACCGGCGCACCCGGGCGCCGGGTGCCGATCGACCGGCTGGTCGAGGTACAGGCCGCAGCCGTCGTGCTCGCCGCGGGACGGATCCGCGCCGGCCTGCCGGTGTAGAGCGGGAAACTCGATCGCCGCGCGTCGCCGAGCTTTCGCGGCATGCCGATCCGGGTGGGGATGTTGCCCGTAGTCGCCGCGCCGGGAGGCGGAGAATGCCCGCTGTCGCTGGGCCTGCGGAGCGCGGCGCCGCCCGCCCCCGGCCGCCCGGCAGGGCGGAGGTCTCCCTGCGCCCGGCCTGCACGGGGACGTGACGAGCACTACACACCGGCCCGGCGGGACGCCGGTTATCGCGCGGCGGCTTAGACTGGCGGGGCGTCGTCGCCGTGCGGGAGAGTTCCGGACCGACGAGGTCCGGGCGCCGAAGGAGCAGCACCTCCCCGTCAATCTCTCAGGCACCAGGGACCGTGCGGTCACCGGCGCCTCTGGAAAGCGGTGGCTCCGGGCCGCCCGCCGATGGGGAAAGGGGCCGGACCGGCCACCGAATCTCTCAGGCATCACGACAGAGGGGGAGGGCCGACCACCGCCCGACCCCTGGAGTTCCCGTGACCCGTTCCTTCGCCGACCGGCACATCGGCCCCGACGCGACCGAGGTCGCCCGGCTGCTCGACGGCAGCGGCGTCGACTCGCTGGATGCGCTCGCCGCCGCCGCGCTGCCCGCCGACATCCTCGACGGCGGCGGCCTCGAGGTGCTCCCGCCCGCGGCGAGCGAACACGAGGTGCTGGCCGAACTCGCCGAGCTCGCCGCCGCGAACACCGTCGCCACCTCGATGATCGGGCTCGGCTACTACGACACCCTGACCCCGCCGGTGCTGGTCCGCAACCTGCTGGAGAACCCGGCCTGGTACACCGCGTACACCCCCTACCAGCCGGAGATCAGCCAGGGCAGGCTGGAGGCGCTGCTCAACTTCCAGACCATGGTCTGCGACCTGACCGGGATGGAGGTCGCGGGGGCCTCCATGCTGGACGAGGCCACCGCCGCCGCCGAGGCCATGGCGCTGCTGCACCGCGCGAGCCGGTCGAAGAGCAACCGGGTGCTGGTCGACGCCGACGTCTTCCCGCAGACCCGCACCGTCCTCGCGACCAGGGCCGAGCCGCTCGGCTTCGAGGTCGTGGTCGCGGACCTCGCGGGCGGCGAGCTCCCGGTGGGCGACTTCTTCGGCGTGCTCGTGCAGACCCCGGGCGCCTCCGGCCGGATCGTGGACTGGACCGGGCTGATCACCGCCGCGCACGAGCGCGGCGCGCTGGTCGCGGCC
Source organism: Nocardia sp. NPDC057353 (assembly GCF_042667085.1). Classification (NCBI taxonomy): domain Bacteria; kingdom Bacillati; phylum Actinomycetota; class Actinomycetes; order Mycobacteriales; family Nocardiaceae; genus Nocardia; species Nocardia sp. NPDC057353. The sequence goes on along the minus strand of NZ_JBHVAK010000036.1, from coordinate 65,666 downwards.
GGTGTCGACCTGCTGGCGGCGGCCCTGGTGACCCCGCCCGGCGAGCAGGGCGCCGACGTCTGCTTCGGCACGACGCAGCGGTTCGGGGTGCCGATGGGGTTCGGCGGCCCGCACGCGGGCTACCTCGCGGTGCGCACCGCGCACGCCAGGCAGCTGCCGGGCAGGCTGGTCGGGGTCTCGGTGGACGCCGACGGCGCCCCCGCCTACCGGCTGGCGCTGCAGACCCGCGAGCAGCACATCCGCCGGGAGCGCGCCACCTCCAACATCTGCACCGCCCAGGTGCTGCTCGCCATCGTGGCCGCCATGTACGCGAGCTACCACGGCGCCGACGGGCTGCGCGGCATCGCGCGCCGGGTGCACGGCCACGCCGCCGCGCTGGCCGCCGGGCTCGGCGCCGCGGTGGTGCACGACAGCTTCTTCGACACCGTGCTGGCGCACGTTCCCGGCGGCGCGGACGCGGTGCTGGACAAGGCGCGCTCGCGCGGTGTCAACCTGCGCCGGGTCGACGCCGACCACGTCGCGATCGCCTGCGACGAGGCCACCACCGAGGGGCACATCGCCGCCGTGCTCGAGTCCTTCGGCGCGGCGCCCGAACCCGGTGGCGAGCCGGTCGGCATCGAGACCCGCACCTCGGATTTCCTGACCCACCCGGCCTTCACCCGGTACCACACCGAGACCGCCATGCTGCGCTACCTGCGCGGGCTCTCGGACAAGGACATCGCGCTGGACCGGAGCATGATCCCGCTCGGCTCCTGCACCATGAAGCTGAACGCCACCGCCGAGATGGAGCCGATCACCTGGCCCGGCTTCGCCCGGCTGCACCCGTACGCCCCCGTCACCGACGCGGCCGGGACGCTGCGGCTGATCGCCGACCTGGAGGGGTGGCTCTGCGCCATCACCGGGTACGACGCGGTGAGCCTGCAGCCCAACGCGGGCAGCCAGGGCGAGTACGCCGGGCTGCTCGCCATCCGCCGCTACCACCTGGACCGCGGCGACACGCACCGCGACACCTGCCTGATCCCGTCCAGCGCGCACGGCACCAACGCCGCCTCGGCGGCCATGGCCGGGCTCCGGGTCGAGGTGGTGCGCTGCCGGGAGAACGGCGACGTCGACCTGGACGACCTGCGCGCCAAGATCGGCGACCACGCCGAGCGGCTGGCCTGCATCATGATCACCTACCCCTCCACGCACGGCGTCTACGAGCACGAGGTCGCCGAGCTGTGCGCGCTGGTGCACGACGCGGGCGGGCAGGTCTACGTGGACGGCGCCAATCTGAACGCGCTGGTCGGGCTGGCCCGTCCGGGCCGGTTCGGCGGCGACGTCAGCCACCTCAACCTGCACAAGACGTTCTGCATCCCGCACGGCGGCGGCGGGCCCGGCGTCGGCCCGGTCGCGGTGCGTTCGCACCTCGCGGCGTACCTGCCCGGTGACCCGCTGGAAGCCGGGTCGCAGGCGGTCTCCGCCGCGCACTACGGCTCGGCCTCGATCCTGCCGATCACCTGGGCCTACATCCGGATGATGGGCGCCGACGGGCTGCGCCGCGCCACGCTCACCGCCATCGCCTCGGCCAACTACATCGCCCGGCGGCTGGACGAGCACTTCCCGGTGCTCTACACCGGCGAGCACGGCATGGTCGCGCACGAGTGCATCCTGGACCTGCGCGCGCTCACCAAGCGCACCGGTGTCACCGTCGACGACGTGGCCAAGCGGCTCGCCGACTACGGTTTCCACGCGCCGACCATGAGCTTCCCGGTGGCGGGGACGCTCATGGTGGAGCCGACCGAGAGCGAGAACCTGGCCGAGCTGGACGAGTTCTGCGCCGCCATGATCGCCATCCGCGCGGAGATCGACCAGGTCGGCGCCGGGGACTGGCCCGCCGACGACAACCCGCTGCGTGGCGCCCCGCACACCGCGGCGTCACTGGTGGGGGAGTGGACGCACCCGTACTCCCGCGAGGTCGCGGTCTACCCGCGCGGGGTCGCGCACACCCGCGCGAAGATGTGGCCGCCGGTGCGCCGCATCGACGGCGCCTTCGGCGACCGCAACCTGGTCTGCTCCTGCCCGCCGGTCGAGGCGTACGCGGAGTGAGCGTCAGGGGTTGGTGAGCGCCTGCACCACCGCGGTGCCGAACTTCAGGTCGTTGGTGGCGGGCACCGCGGTGTAGGTGCCGCCGGTGTTCGCGGCCAGGGTGCGCAGCGTGTCGCCGTCGCCGCCGCCGATCACCACCACGTCGACCCGCACCGGGGTGGCCCCGCCCGCCTCCGCGATCCGGGCGAGCAGCTGCGCGCCGGTGACGGCGGAGTCGTCCTCCGGGCCGTCGGTGACCAGCAGGATCGAGTTGGTGCGGCCGGTGGCCGGGGCGGCCGCCACCGCCTGGTAGGCGGCGAGCAGCGTCGGGTACGCCTGGTCGGCCTTGGTCTCCGAGGGCTTCACCGCGCCGAGCGCGGCGTCCAGGGTGCTGCGCTGGGTGTCGGTGAGCGCGGCGGTCGGGGTCTGCACCTTGTACGGCGTGCTGCCGTCCAGGTTCTTGCCGAAGGTCCAGACGCCGAGCCCGAAGTCCGGCGGCATGGTGGTGAGCGAGGAGCGCAGCGCGGCCAGCGCGTTCTGCAGCCGGGTCATCGGGCCCTCCTTGGTGGCCATCGATGAGGAGACGTCCAGCAGCACCGTGGTGCTCACACCGAGGACCGGGTTCTCCAGGGTCTGCCGGACGGCGTCGAGCGTGGCCTTGTCCGGGGCGGGCACCTGCATGGGCGCGGTGAACCCGGCCTGGGCCAGCAGCACGGACTGCTCGGGGGCGCGCAGGTAGTCGGTGAAGAGCCCGGCGATCAGGTTCTCGGTCTCGTCCACCCAGGGGCCGAGCATGAGCGCGGCCGGGTAGTCGGCCAGCGGCGCCGCGCCGATCGGGCGGTAGACCGCCGCCCCGGCCTGGGCGCGCACCTGCTGTTCGGTCGCGGCGACGGCGTGCACCGGGGCGTCCGGGTTGTCGGCGGCGGCCTGGATGAGCGCGGTCAGCGGGTCGGCGGACTGCGGCGCCTCGGCGGCCAGCACCGAGATGGCCGAGACCACCTGGCCGGTGCGCGCGGTCTGCTCGTCGAGCGGGTCGACGCCGGTGAGCGAGGAGCCGACGGCCACCGCGGCGGCGGTCGAGGTGTCGCCCGCGGGCAGCGCCATCCGCAGCCCGCCCCAGTTGTCGAGCCCGACCTCGCTCAGCGACCCCTGCTGCAGCCGGGGCAGGTCCGACCAGGCGACCTTGGCCTGGTCGAGCGCGGCGCGCAGCGGCTCGGCGACGGCGAGCACGATGGCGCTGGTCGCCACCGAGGTGGGGTTGCCCTCGATCAGCCCCGGCACCCGGACCGCCTCGACCGAGCGGGTGGAGTCCGGAATCCAGAGCGCGGGCTGCGCGCCGAGCGGCGAGGTCCAGGTGCCCGCGGCGAAGGCGGCGGCGACGTCGGCGGAGGCGCGCGCGGTCACGTGCACCTCGGCGCAGTGGTCGCGCACCCGCGGCGCGGTGGCGTTGTAGCGGTCGGCGATCGCCCGGACCGGGTCGGCCAGCACCGGGTCGACCGTCACGTCCAGCGTGGCGGTGCCCTCCACGCACTCCGCGGCGGCGGCGGTGTCGCGGCTGTCGCCGCTTTCGCGCAGCTGGAAATAGCCGATAACGGCGACGATCAGCACGATTGCCGCCACGATCGCGGCGATGACGCCCGCGCTGACGCCCCGCGAACCGGATTCGCTGCTGCGATGAGTTCCCACGGAGCGGCAGTCTATGTGGCGCGGCGGGGTGCGCGCCGCCACCGGTTCCCCGGCGGCAGCGCGCACCGGCTACTCCCGCACGAGCCGGCCGCGGTCGTACTCGCGCCCGCCCCAGACCCCGGACTGGCCGGTCTCCGCGGCGAACTCGGCGCACCCGGTGCGAATCGGGCAATTCGCGCAGATCGCCCGGGCGTAGCCGAAGTCGTCCGACGGGTACGGGAACCACGCCTCGTGGTTCGGATCGCCCCGGCAGGCGGCCCGATGCCAGCCGCGCGCGTCCGAGAGTGGGAGCAGCGTGGCCAGGGTGGTGGTGACGGCGGTGGCGGTGTTGCTGGTCACGTCCTTCTCCTTCCTCGGTGGTTACTCGGCGAGCCGCCGCCAGATGTCCCGCTGCCGCTTGGCGAGCGGGTCGGGGGCCTTCGGCTGCCAGAGCAGCTTCAGCCCCGCCTCCTCGGGCGTCCGGTCCGCCTTGGCGGTGTTGCACGGCGCGCAGCAGGCGACGAGGTTGGCCCAGGTGTTCGGGCCGCCCCGGCTGCGCGGCCGGATGTGGTCGACGGTGTGCGCCCGCGCGCCGCAGTAGCCGCAGCGCCGGTCGTCCCGGCGCAGCACGCCCGCGGCGGTCGCCGGGCTCTCGTCGTGCACGGCGGGCCGCTGCGCCACGTGCACGTACCGCAGCAGCCGGATGGTCTCCGGCAGCGCGATCTCGTGGCGCTGCGAGCGGATCGGGAAGTAGGGCTCGCGGGCGAACATGGGCTCCGCCACCCCGGCCAGGACCAGGGTGACGGCGCGGTCGGCGGTGACCTCGTGCAGCGCCTCGTAGCTGGCGTTCAGCACGAGCACGCTGGCGTGGATCCAGTTCTCGACGGTGGGTGGAGGGTGCGCGGGGGCGACGGAGAGCGTCATGGGACACCGGCCTTCGGGTCGGGTGAGCGAAAGGGGAGAAGGGGAGCGGCGGTCAGGCGTCCGGGTGACCCGGGACGCCGTACTGCTGCCGCTGGTGGCAGGGCGGTGTCCGGGACTCGGTGCCCCCGGCGGCCTCGGCCAGGCGACGGCCGTTCCGATGCGCACTGCGCATCCCGTCTCCGGTCGAACGATCGATCACGGCCGTCACCTCCTTCGCTGTTGCTCGTCCCGCTCGTCGGCGGTATGCGGACATGGTGGCACACCGGATCGGCGGCTGTCCGCTCATTTATTTCGCCCCGAACCGCCGCTGCCGCAGCGGCTCCCGGCTCAGACCGGGCGCAGCTCGGCGGCGCCGAAGGAGACGTCGAACCGGTCGCACCAGATCGCGACGCTGGTGAGCGCGGCGAGGTCGGCGTCGGCGGGGATCGGGTAGTTCTGGTTGCCGCGGTTGCCCTTCAGCCCGCCGAGGTCGGTGTGCGCGCCGTCGTCGAAGACGAACCAGCCGTCCCTGCCCGGCAGCACCGGGGCGTCGGTGAGCCAGACGTGCAGGTCGGGGCCGTCGGAGGTGTCCAGGTTCTCCAGGCGGAGCACCCGGCTGCCGTCCGGGAGCGCGATCACCACCGCGGAGCCGGTGGTGCCGTGCTCGTGCGTCACGAAGTCGCCGCGCGCGAGCAGCCGCGGCTGCACGTCCGGGACGCCGGAGCCGGTGCTCGGCAGCACCGGGGCCGCCTCGTGCACGGTGGTGTTCGTGACCAGCCGCCACGGTTGGAACAGGGCCAGCCCCGCGCCCGCGCCGATCAGCACGACGGCCACGACGGCCCAGGCCAGTGGCTTGCGGGCAAGGGTGTGGATGCGGGACACGGTGCCTCCTGCCCGAGCGCGCCCCGTGCGCGCCGCTGGACGCATCGACCCTAGCGACCCGGCCGCCGTCGCGCGTGGTGCTCGCCGGAGCTGCGCAGCGGCCTGCCCGTGCCCCGCAGCCTGGCCTGTGCCCCGTAGCCTGGTCTGTGCCCCGCGGCCTGCGGCGGTGGCCCGCGGCCTGCCCCTGTGGCCCGCCTGCATCGCAGGCCCGGACAGCTGCCGGCGCCGGCGCCGTCAGGCGCCCTTGCGCTCCTGCGCCTTCTTGGCGGGCGCCTTGCGCGCGGTGGTCTTCTTCGCGGTGCTCTTGCTCGCGGTCTTCTTGGCCGCGGCCTTCTTCGCGGGCTCCTTGGCGGCGGCCTTGCTCGCCGTCTTCTTCGCGGGCGCCTTCTTCGCGGCGCCACCGCCTGCGGCCCGGCGGCCGCTGGCCTCCAGACTGCGCTGCAGCGCCGCCACCAGGTCCACCACCTCGGCGTCGACCTGCTCCTTCTCCGGCTCGGGTCGGCTGACCAGGGTGTCCGAGCCGTTGGCGATGGCCTCGTCGAGCACCTTGCGCAGCTCGATCTGGTACTCGTCGGTGAACTGCTCCGGCTCGAAGTCGTCGGACATCGACTCCACCAGCGTCTCCGCCATGGAGATCTCCTGCGGGCGCGGCTTCGAGGCATCCTGCAGCGATTCGAAGTCGACCGCGCGCACCTCGTCCGGCCAGAGCAGGGTCTGCAGCAGCAACACCCCGTCGTGCACCCGGAGCGCGGCCAGCCTGGTCTTCTGCCGCAGCGTGAAGTGCACAAGGGCGGTGCGGTCGATGCGCTCCAGGGTCGCGGCGAGCAGCACGTACGCCTTGGGCGTGCTGGAGTCCGGCTCCAGGTAGTAGCTCTTCTCGAACAGGATCGGGTCGATCTGCTCGGTGGGGACGAACTGCAGCACCGGGATCTCGTGCTTCTCCGCGGCGGGCAGCTTGGCGAAGTCCTCGTCGGTGAGCACGACCTTCGCGCCCTCCGGCGATTCGTAGGCCTTGTCGATATCGGCGTACTGCACGGATTCCCCGCACACGCTGCACACCCGGTCGTACTTGATTCGCCCGCCGTCCTTGGCGTGCACCTGATGGAACCGGATGTCGTGGTCCTCGGTGGCGGTGTAGACCTTCACCGGGACGTTCACCAGCCCGAACGCGATCGAGCCCTTCCAGATAGCCCGCATCACTCCATCATGGCCGAACCGCCCGGTCTCGGCGAGAGGGCGCGCAGGTCGAGCGTGGCGCGGGCCACGGTGACCCGGGTCCGGCGGGGGAGCTGCGGGAAGAGCCGGGCCATCGCCGCGAGCACCCCGGGCAGGTCGTCCCGGCCGGAGAGGTAGGCGCGCTGGTACCGCGGCGGCAGCGTGAAGAAGGCGTCGAAGAAGTCCGGGACCCGCTCCGGCGGCAGCGCGAGCAGCGCCCGCAGCCCGGCCGCGCGCAAAGCCGCCACCGCCCGCGCCCGCGGCGTCCACAAGGTTCCGCCCGTGGCAACGAGGTCGGCGGCGGCGAGCGAGGCGGCGACGCTGTAGCCGGTGGCCGGGTGCAGCAGCCCGCCCGCGGCGCCGAACCGCCCCGGCCCCGGCCGCCCGCCCTGCACCGGGAAGCGCACCCGCTCGACCTCCTCGTCGCCGGTGAGCGGGATGCCGCGGGCGGCGAGGCGGTGCCGCAGCCTGCGGCGCAACTCGGCGTCGTCCAGCGCGGGGCGCCCGGCCAGGCAGGTCTCCTCCAGCAGGACGGTGTCGGCGCCCAGCGGCACCGCGTAGAGGAAGGAGGGCGGGGCGGCCGGGTCGGCGCCGTTGTCCCGGCGCCAGTCCATGAAGAGCGTCTCGGTGCCTGCCACCCGGTCGGCGGGGACCAGCACGCCGTGCGCGGTCTGCTCGGCGCGGGCGGGGTCGCGGCGCAGTCCGCGCGCGTCGATCACCCGCGCGCCGCGCACCGTGGCACCGGAGGCGAGGGTGACGGCGTGCGGCTCGCAGCGCACCGCCCGCTCCGTGAAGACCTCGGCGCCCGCGGGCTCCAGCGCGTCCTGCAGCCTGCCGGTGTCGAGCACCGCGTAGGCGCGGGGGAGCCGGTGCCCGGTCCGCCCGTACGCCACCGGCTCCGGCACCGTCGCCGCGATCACCGCCGGATCCAGCCAACCGGGGAGTTCGTCCGCCCACACCGCGTAGGTGGCCCGCCAGCGCCTGCGCGGCGCGGGATCCACCACCGCCACCGACAGGCCGTGCGCCAGGCACCGGTGCGCGAGCGCGCGCCCGGCCGGGCCCTGGCCGCAGACCACGACGTCGAACGTCACGGCCGCTGCGTCCCGTGTGCGGAATCCGCCATGCTGCTCCTCCGGTGTCGCGGGCAGCCTATCGCCCGGCAGCGGCGATCCGGCGCCGCCGGTCCGGTGCGACCGGAATCACCTTCGCGCTCAGCAACGTTGCGGCGGGCATTGTTACTATCGCCGCGTGCCGGGCCGGTATCGCCGCGTTTCGCGGTGATCGCGCAGGTCGGCGGCGCGAAGAGCGATGATCGCAGGACGAGGGGACTCTCGGTGTTCGAACTGACCAGGCGCCGCGCCAGGGTGATTCTCGTCGTGTTCGCGGCGCTCGCGCTGGGGCTCGGCGCCTTCGGTTCCGGCCTCTTCGACAAGGTGCAGGGCGGCGGGTACAGCGACCCCGGCAGCGAATCCGCCCGTGCCGCAACGGTTCTGCGCGACACCTTCGACGCGGGGGCGCCCAACCTGGTGCTGCTGGTCGAGACCGGCTCCTCGGTCGACGACACCGCGGCGGCCGCCGCCGCGACCACGCTCGCCCGCGATCTGGCCGCCGAACCCGGCATCGCGCGGGTCACCTCCTACTGGACCGCAGGCAAACCGGCAGCACTGCGCAGCGCCGACGGCAGCAAGGGGCTGATCGTCGCGAGCGTGCTCGGCACCGAGGCCGAGGTGGATGCGCGCATCGGCGGGCTCGCCGAGCGGTTCGGCGGCGCGCACGATCCGGTGCAGGTCCGGGTCGGCGGCTACGCCATGCTGCTGCGCGAGACCGTGCAGCAGACCGAGAAGGACGTGGTGCTCGGCGAATCCATCGCCTTCCCGATCACCCTGATCGCGCTGCTCCTGGTCTTCGGCGGGCTGGTCGCCGCCGCGCTCCCGCTGGTGGTCGCCGCCGTGACGGTGCTGCTCACGGTGGGGGCGCTCACCGCCGTCGCGAGCCTCACCGACGTCGCCGCCACCGCGAGCAATGTCGCCACCCTGCTCGGCCTCGGCCTCGCCATCGACTACAGCCTGCTGATGATCAGCCGGTTCCGCGACGAGCTCGACGCGGGCGCCGAACCGGCCGCCGCGCTCGCCGCCACCATGCGCTCGGCCGGGCGGACCGTTGCCTTCTCCGCCGCCACCGTCGCCATCGCGCTCGCCGGGCTGCTGTTCTTCCCGCTCGTCGCGGTGCGCTCGATGGGGTACGCCGGGCTGCTGGTCGCCGCGCTCGCCGCGCTGGTCTCGCTGACCGTGCTGCCCGCGCTCCTGCTGCTGCTCGGCCACCGGATCGACAGCGGCAGGCTGCGGCCGCGCAAGCGCGCCACCGGCGCCGCCACCGACGGCTTCTGGCACCGGCTCGCCACCCTGGTCATGCGCCGCCCGCTACCCATCGGGCTCGCCGTCACCGCGCTGCTGCTCCTGCTCGGGGCGCCGTTCCTGCACGTCAACCTGGGCTTCCCGGACGAGCGGGCGCTGCCGGAGAGCATGTCGTCGCGGCAGATCGCCGAGACCGTCGCCGCCGAGTTCGGCATCACCGAGCAGAACGGGCTGGTCGCGGTGCTGCCCGAGTCCGCCGATGGGGTCGGCGGTTACGCCGCCGCGCTCTCCGACCTGCCCGACGTGCGCCGCGTCGACACCGTCACCGGCAGCTACGCGAACGGGATGCAGTTCGCCGCGCCCGGCGCGCTGCACTCCGGTTTCGGCGCCGACGGCGCCGCCTACCTGGCCGTCGTCCCGGCCACCGGCGACCCGGTCGCGCTCGACCGCCTGGTGGACGCGGTCCGCGACGTGCCCGCACCCTCCCCGGTGCTGATCGGCGGCCTCGCCGCCACCAACGACGACGCGCTGGGTTCGATCACCGCCGCGCTGCCGTTCGCGCTCGGCTTCGTGGTGCTGCTCATGTTCGTGGCGCTGTTCCTGCTCACCGGCAGCGTGGTGCTCCCGGTGCTGGCGCTGATCCTGAGCGCGCTCAGCCTCACCGCCACCTTCGGCGCCCTGGTCTGGATCTTCCAGGACGGGCACCTCTCCGGGCTGCTCGACTTCACCGTCACCGGCGACCTGCCGCCCACCGTCCCGGTCATGCTCTTCGGCATCGCCTTCGGGCTCGCCATGGACTACCAGGTGTTCCTGCTCAGCCGGATCGGCGAGGAGTACCGCCGCACCGGCGACAGCGAGGCCGCGGTGGCGCTCGGGCTGGAGCGGATCGGGCGGATCGTCACCGCCGCCGCCGTGCTCATCTCCCTGGTGCTGCTCGGCTTCCTCGCCTCCGACATCACCTTCATGAAGGCGTTCGGCATCGGGCTGCCGCTCGCGGTGCTGGTCGACGCCACCCTGGTGCGCGGGTTCCTGCTGCCGGCCGGGATGAAGTTGCTCGGGGATCGCGTCTGGTACGCGCCGAGGTTCCTGCGCCGGGTGCACGCGCGGATCGGGTTGGACGACGGCCCCGCGGAGCCCGTTCCGGCCGCCGCCGCGCCCGCGCGGTGGTTGATCGACGAGAAGCCGAGTGGTGCCGCCGTCGCGCCGGTCGTGGTGCCGCCGCCGCGGGACTCGGCGGCGTTCCGCTCCGGGCGTTCCGGGAAGCGGGGGGTCGCCGCTGTCGAGCGGTCGTCGCGGGCGGTCGCTCGCGAGGGTGCGGATCGGCGTGCCCCCGCGCCCGCCGTGGTCGCCGAGCCCGTCGCGCCCGCGAAGGACGATGTCACCGCGCCGGTGTCCGCCGATCCGACGCCGGACGAGTCGCCCCGCGTGTCGGTCGAACGTCCCCTGGTCGCCGACGTCGAGTCATCGCCGTCCGCCCCGCGCATCGAGCAGACCGAGGACGCGGCGGCAACGTCCGAACCCGAGTCGTCGACCGGTGCGTCGTCTGGTGTGTCGACCGAGTCGCTGACCGCTGCGTCGACCGAGGCGTCGTCTGGTGTGTCGACCGAGTCGTTGACCGGTGCGTCGACCGAGTTGCCGACTGGTTCGTCGACCGAGGCGTCGACCGGTGCTTCGGCTGGTGCTTCGGCTGGTGCTTCGGCCGAGACGGCTGCCGGTGCTTCCACCGAGACGGGTACCGGGGACTTCGCCGACGTATCACCGGCGGCAGCAGCGGTCGAGGGTGGGGAGGCGGCTGAGACGGCCGTCGGGGCGCGGAAGAGGCCGGGGCGGAAGGCGGCGTCGCAGACCGTGCCCGCCGCTGCGACGACCGCGCGCAAGCGGACGGCACGCACGGCCGTCGCGGCTCCGGAGACCCCCGTCGAGAAGGCGCCCACCTCGCCCGAGGCGAGCGCCGAAAGCCCGGTCGCGCAGCCCGAGATCGCCGCGCCTGCCAAGCGCACCCCCGCACGGAAGACGCCTGCCAAGAAGGCGGTCCCTGCGGCCGCGGGCGACGAGGTGGTGCCCGCCAAGAAGACCGCTCCGCGCAAGTCCACCACGCGGAAGACGGCCGCGGCGCCGATCGGAAGCGCCGATCCCGCTCCGGAGTCGGTGCCCGCGAAGAAGGCCGCGCCCCGCAAGTCCACCGCGCGGAAGGCGGTCGCTCCGCAACCCGAGGCGCCGGTTTCCGCTGCGCAGGCGGACCCGGCAGGTGCGGAAGCGGCACCCGCGAGGAAGGCCGCTCCGCGCAGGACCACCGCACGAAAAGCGGTCGCTCCCCAGGTCGAGGCAGCGACTCCCGCCGAGCACGGGGATCCGGCACCCGGCGGTGCCGAAGCCGCGCCCGCGAAGAAGACCGCTCCCCGCAGAACCGCTGCGCGGAAGACGACTGCACCGCAGGCAGGGGAGGCCGCCCCCACCGCGCAGGCGGACCCGGTGGTCGGCGACGACAAGGCGGCGCCCGCCAAGAAGACGGCTCCGCGCAAGGCCACCGCCCGCAAGGTGGCGGTGACAGCGAATGCGGCCCCGGTCGAGGGAGCGGTCCCCGTCGCGGAGACGACCGCCCGAAAGACTCCGGCCAAGCGCACCACCGCGCGCAAGGCGGCTACCGCGCCGATTACGGCGACCGCAGATCAGGCGACTCCGCCTGCCGAGCCCGGCGCAACCAAGCAGGCGGCTGTGCCTGCCGAGCCTGCCGCTGCTGAGCGGGCGACCGCGCTTGCCGAGGCCGCCACAGCCGAGCAAGCGGCTGCGCATAGTGAGCCTGCCTCAGCAGAGCGGGCGGCAGCGTATACCGAGCCCGCCTCGGCCGAGCAGGCGACTCCGCCTGCCGCGCCGGACGCGGCCGAGCCGACAATCGCGCCTGTCGAGCCGGGCGCGGCCGAGCCGACGTCCGCCCCGGCGAAGCGGACTGCCGCGCGCAAGACGACCGGAGGGGCGCCTGCGAAGCGCACCGCCGCGCGCAAGACGGCGGCTCCTGCCGACGGGGCACCGAAGCCACCGGCCAAGCGCGCACCCCGCAAGACCGCCGCGGCGAAGCAGACCACGACCGGGAACATCCCCACCACGCCGGACGAAACGCCCTAGCACGGGCATCCGCCTCTCGCTTCGTCGGCGCCGACGAGCCCGTCGACACCCGGGCACCCGCGGTAGTCGTGACAAGGCACCTTACGGCGACCGGTAAAATCGGTGGTTCCCGGGCGTGTGGGCCGCGCACACTGCGAGAGCGGCGCTCCGATCGGCCCGCCGCCCGCCCCGAACAAGCGAGGAGATTGTCCTGTGATCACCGCGACCGACCTGGAGGTCCGGGCCGGAGTCCGCACCCTGCTCACCGCGCCCGGCTCGGCGCTGCGGGTGCAGAACGGCGACCGGATCGGCCTGGTCGGCCGCAACGGCGCGGGGAAGACCACCACCCTGCGCATCCTGGCGGGCGAGGGCGAGCCGTACGCGGGCACGGTGATCCGCTCCGGCGACGTCGGCTACCTCCCGCAGGACCCGCGCGAGGGCGACCTGGACGTCCTGGCCAGGGACCGGGTGCTCTCCGCCCGCGGCCTGGACGCGCTGATCCGGCAGATGGAGAAGCAGCAGGCGCTGATGGCCGAGGTCGCCGACGACGCCGAGCGGGAGCGCGCGGTGCGCAAGTACGGCCGGCTGGAGGAGCGGTTCTCCGCGCTCGGCGGCTACGTGGCGGAGAGCGAGGCCGCCCGGATCTGCAGCAGCCTCGGCCTACCGGACCGGGTGCTCGGCCAGGCGCTGCGCACCCTCTCCGGCGGCCAGCGCCGCCGCATCGAGCTGGCCAGGATCCTCTTCGCCGCCTCGGACGGCAGCGGCGGCCGCTCGGACACCGTGCTGCTGCTCGACGAGCCGACCAACCACCTCGACGCCGACTCGATCACCTGGCTGCGCGGGTTCCTGCAGAACCACGACGGCGGGCTCATCGTGATCAGCCACGACGTGGACCTGCTCGCCGACGTGGTGAACAAGGTCTGGTTCCTGGACGCGGTGCGCGGCGAGGCCGACATCTACAACATGGGCTGGCAGAAGTACCTGGACGCCCGCGCCACCGACGAACAGCGCCGCCGCCGCGAGCGCGCCAACGCCGAGAAGAAGGCCTCCGCGCTCAAGGCGCAGGCCGCCAAGCTCGGCGCCAAGGCGACGAAAGCCACTGCCGCGCAGCAGATGGCGAAGCGCGCCGACCGCCTGCTCGCCGAGCTGGACGACGTGCGGGTGGCCGACAAGGTGGCGAGGATCAAGTTCCCGGAGCCCGCCACCTGCGGCAAGACCCCGCTCATGGCCTCGAACCTGACCAAGATGTACGGCTCGCTGGAGATCTTCACCGGCGTGGACCTGGCCATCGACCGCGGCAGCCGGGTGGTGGTGCTCGGGCTGAACGGCGCGGGCAAGACCACGCTGCTGCGGCTGCTGGCCGGGGTCGAGCAGCCGAGTGCCGGGCAGCTGGACCCGGGGCACGGCCTCAAGGTCGGCTACTTCGCTCAGGAGCACGACACCCTGGACGACCGCGCGACGGTCTGGGAGAACATCAGGCACGCCGCCCCGGACGCGGGCGAGCAGGAGCTGCGCGGCCTGCTGGGCGCCTTCATGTTCACCGGCCCGCAGCTGGAGCAGCCCGCGGGCACGCTCTCCGGCGGCGAGAAGACCAGGCTGGCGCTGGCCGGGCTGGTCTCCTCGGCGGCGAACGTGCTGCTCCTGGACGAGCCGACGAACAACCTTGACCCGGTCTCCCGCGAGCAGGTGCTGGACGCGCTGCGCACCTACGCGGGCGCGGTGGTGCTGGTGACGCACGATCCCGGCGCGGCGGAGGCGCTGAATCCGGAGCGGGTGATCCTGCTGCCGGACGGCACCGAGGACCACTGGTCGGCCGAATATCTGGAATTGATTCAGCTCGCGTGACTTTCATCACAAGGAGCCGTTGATCGCGGCCGGTGCCTTGTCTAGCCTGGAATGAGCGCTGCTCGGCGACTCGGAGGAAGCCATGAGCGACAGGCCCACACGCAAGGATCGGCCCGGAACCGGCAAGACTGCCGCGCCCAGGACAGCCTCTACCAGATCGGCCGGCGCGAAGGTCGCCGGTGAGCCGCCGCTCGCGAAGGGCACCCGGGTCACCGGGAAGTCCCGCGATCGGCTGCAGTCCCAGCTCAAGAAGCAGTACGAAGCCGGCGCCAGCATCCGATCGCTGGCCCAGTCCACCGGCCGCTCGTACGGCTTCATCCACAATGTGCTCGTGGAATCGGACGTGCAGCTGCGCAGCCGCGGCGGCGCGAACCGGCGCAAGGCGGCGTCCTAGCTCCGCTGCCCGGCATCGTCCGGGCGGCTCGGCTGTGCCCGGGAACGATTGCGGCGCACGGTGGTTCGGTCGAGCGCCCGGTTCAGAGGTCGGCCACCGCGCCGTCGCCGAGCACCAGCAGGTTGGCCAGGCTGCGGAAGATGGGGAGCTCGGCCCTGGCGGCGAGGTGCGCGAAGCGGCCCTGCGGATCGACCTCGAGGAAGTAGTACTCGCCGTCGAGGCCGATCCGCAGGTCGAGCACCCCGAAGCTCAGCCCGAGCGCGCCCATGAGCGTGGTCAGCGCCTTGCCCACCGAGGCGGGCAGCCGCTCCGGCTGGAGCGGGGCCGCCGCCGCGCCGCTCTCGGCGTGGCCCGGCACCAGCCGTACCGCCCACTCGACTCCGTCCACCCAGACCACGCGCAGGTCGCACTCGGCGGCGATGTAGTCCTGGAACGCGGTGGGGGTGTTCCGGATGGCCTCGATATCGCCGAGGTCGGCGTCGGTGCAGAGCTGGGTGCGGGCGCGCCCGCCCGCGTTGCCGCGCTTGCGCACCACCGCGCCCCGGCGCGAGCCGACGAAGCTGCGCGCCTCGTCCGGGTCGTTGGTGATCAGCGTCTCCGGTACCGCGAACCCCGCTCGGCGGGCGGTCTCCAGCTGCACGATGCGGCGCGAGGCGGTGCGGTCGGCGCCGGGGTCGTTGACCCAGTAGGCCGGGATGGACCAGAGCAGCCCCTGCAGGAAGCCGTCGCTCTCCGACTGCGCCTCCGCGCCGCCGGAGCGCGGGAGGGTCTGCCCCGTCGTCCGCCGCCACCAGACCGAGCGCACCGAATCCAGCCCGACGATCCGGGAGAGCGAGCGCGCGGTGCCGCCGCGATCCACCCGGAAACTGCCGGTGCGGGCGGGGAATTCGCGCGGGTCGAGCCGGATGGCGTTCAGGCCGTGCTGTTCTCGCACGGTCGCGGCCAGCGCCGCCGCGTGCCGGTCGTCGGTGTCGGCGACGACGAGGACCGAGCTGGAGCCGTGTGCTGTCACCGGCGCTCAGCCCCGGCGCTTCATCGATTGCCGGACGGTCGCCGAAGAATTGCCAGAGATGTGCTGGAGATCGAGGGGGTCGGTGCGGCCGCGGCAGGCGCTGTCGATCATGGATGCTCCGTCCTGCTCGGTGCTGCTGCTCACGGTCGGGTCGACCCGGCGAAATCCTGCCCGTCGAGCCACTCGCGCCGTCGCTGTCACCGTGCCCGCCGAGCCGCGCTTCATCTGCTGCCCCGAGTTTGCGGAGTGGCGAATGAGCCTGCTCGAAGCATAACGTGCGCTACCCCGGCGGGGAGGGTTTTGTCGGTGTTGGGCAGCGCGCCCGCGCCCGGTCCGTCAAGGATGCTGAGCGGGGGACCGCGCGCTCCCCGCCGACGCGACCGGGCCCGCTCCCGGCGGCGAATCGCCGAGAGCAGCCCCGCAGCGCGCGCCCGGCGCTGCGCCGATCGGTCCGGGCGCCGGACCGAGCCGGGTCAGTCCCGGCGGCGGACCGAGGCCTCCACCAGGTCGAGCACCGCGGTCAGGTTCTCGTTGGTGTGCCCGGAGGCGATCCGGGCGATCAGCCCGTCCAGCACCAGGTCCAGGTAGCCGAGCAGGACGTCGGTCGGCACGTCGTCGCGCAGCGCGCCCGCCGCCTTGCGGCGCTCCAGCCGGGCCAGGGTGGCCGCGGTGAGCTCGGCCGAGCGCTGGCTCCAGCCCGCCCTGAACTCCGGGTCGGTGCGCAGCCTGCGCGCGATCTCCAGCCGGGTGCCGAGCCAGTTGAACTCCTCCGGGTGCGCGAGCATGTCCCGCATGACCTGGACGATGCCCTGGTTGGCGGCGACGTCGGCCATCCGCTCGGCGTCCTCCTGGGCGAGCGCGAGGAAGAGCGCGTCCTTGTCCCGGAAGTGGTGGAAGATCGCGCCGCGGGAGAGCCCGATCTCGTCCTCCAGGCGGCGCACGGTGGCGCCGTCGTAGCCGTACTCGGCGAAGCAGCGCCTCGCGCCGTCCAGGATCTGGCTGCGGCGCGCGGCGAGGTGGTCATCGCTGACCTTGGGCATAAGGCTCCTCGGGGGAAACGGAGCGGTCCGCGCACCGCGGCGCGGTGCACGGACCTTCCGTGACGGAACCTGCGATCAGCCGCGGATCATATTGCGCAGCACGTACTGCAGGATGCCGCCGTTGCGGTAGTAGTCCGCCTCACCGGGGGTGTCGATCCGGACCACGGCGTCGAAGGTGATCTTCTCGCCGTCCTCCTTGGTGGCGGTCACCTTCAGCGTCTTCGGGGTCTTGCCCTCGTTGAGCGCGGTGATGCCCTCGATGTCGAAGACCTCGGTGCCGGTCAGCCCGAGCGACTTGGCCGACTCGCCCGCCGGGAACTGCAGCGGGATCACGCCCATGCCGATCAGGTTCGAGCGGTGGATGCGCTCGAAGGACTCGGTGATGACGGCCTTCACGCCGAGCAGCCTGGTGCCCTTGGCCGCCCAGTCGCGGGACGAGCCGGAGCCGTACTCCTTGCCGCCGAGCACGACCAGCGGAATCCCCGCCGCCTGGTAGTTCTGCGCGGCGTCGTAGATGAAGGCCTGCGGGCCGCCGTCCTGGGTGAAGTCGCGGGTGTAGCCGCCCGAGACGTCGTCCAGCAGCTGGTTGCGCAGCCGGATGTTGGCGAAGGTGCCGCGGATCATCACCTCGTGGTTGCCGCGCCGCGAGCCGAGCGAGTTGTAGTCCTTGCGCTCCACGCCGTGCTCGTCCAGGTACTGCGCGGCCGGGGTGCCCGGCTTGATCGGCCCGGCCGGGCTGATGTGGTCGGTGGTCACCGAGTCGCCGAGCAGCGCGAGCACGCGGGCGCCCGTGATGTCGGTGACCGGGGCGGGCTCCAGCTCCATGCCGTCGAAGTACGGCGCCTTGCGGACGTAGGTGGAGTCCGGGTCCCAGGCGAAGGTGTCGCCCTCCGGGGTGGCCAGGTTCTGCCAGCGCTCGTCGCCGTCGAAGATGGTGGCGTAGGACTTGCGGAACATGTCCTGGCTGATCGTCGACTTGATGGTGTCGTCGATCTCCTGGGCCGAGGGCCAGATGTCCTTCAGGAAGACGTCGTTGCCCTCGGTGTCCTGGCCCAGCGGGTCGGTCTCGAAGTCGAAGTCCATGGTGCCCGCGAGCGCGTAGGCGATGACCAGCGGCGGCGAGGCCAGGTAGTTCATCTTCACGTCGGGGGAGATGCGGCCCTCGAAGTTGCGGTTGCCGGAGAGCACCGCGGTGACCGAGAGGTCGTTGTCGTTGACCGCCTTGGAGATCTCCTCCGGCAGCGGGCCGGTGTTGCCGATGCAGGTGGTGCAGCCGTAGCCGCCCAGGTAGAAGCCGAGCTTCTCCAGGTAGGGCCAGAGCCCCGCCTTCTCGTAGTAGTCCGAGACGACCTGCGAGCCGGGCGCCATGTTGGTCTTCACCCACGGCTTGCTGGCCAGCCCCTTCTCCACCGCGTTGCGGGCCAGCAGGGCGGCGCCGAGCATGACCGACGGGTTGGAGGTGTTGGTGCAGGAGGTGATGCCCGCGACCACGACGGCGCCGTGGTCGAGCACGAAGTCGCCGCGCTCGGCCGAGCGCACGGTGACCGGCTTGGTCGGGCGGCCCTCGGCGTTGTTCGCCGCGGACGGGGTGACGTCGACCGCGCCGTCGTCGGCGAAGGAGAGCACCGCCGGGTCGCTGGCCGGGAAGGACTCCTCGACCGCCTCGTCCAGCTGGGTGTGCGGGGTGTCGGCCGCGACCGCGCCCTCGGCGTCGCTGGTGTAGTTGTGGATGTCCTTGCGGAAGGCCACCTTGGACTCGCTGAGCAGGATGCGGTCCTGCGGGCGCTTCGGCCCGGCGATCGACGGCACGACGGTGTTCAGGTCCAGCTCGAGGTACTCGGAGTAGGCGGGCTCGCGCTCCGGGTCGTGCCACATCCCCTGCTCCTTGGCGTACGCCTCGACGAGCGCGAGCTGCTCGTCGCTGCGGCCGGTGAGGCGCAGGTAGTTGATGGTCTCGCCGTCGATCGGGAAGATCGCGGCGGTGGAGCCGAACTCCGGGCTCATATTGCCCAGGGTGGCGCGGTTGGCCAGCGGCACCTCGGCCACGCCCGCGCCGTAGAACTCCACGAACTTGCCGACCACGCCGTGCTTGCGCAGCATGTCGGTGACGGTGAGGACCACGTCGGTGGCGGTCACGCCGGGCTGGATCTCGCCGGTCAGCTTGAAGCCGACCACCCGCGGGATCAGCATGGAGACCGGCTGGCCGAGCATGGCGGCCTCGGCCTCGATGCCGCCGACGCCCCAGCCCAGCACGCCGAGGCCGTTGACCATGGTGGTGTGCGAGTCGGTGCCCACGCAGGTGTCCGGGTAGGCCTGGCCGTTGCGGACCATGACGGTCGGGGCCAGGTACTCGATGTTCACCTGGTGCACGATGCCCATGCCGGGCGGGACGACCTTGAAGTCGTCGAAGGCGCCCTGGCCCCAGCGCAGGAACTGGTAGCGCTCGCCGTTGCGCTGGTACTCCAGGTCGACGTTGCGCTCCAGCGCGTCGGCGCGGCCGAAGACATCCAGGATCACCGAGTGGTCGATGACCATGTCGGCGGGGGAGAGCGGGTTCACCTTGTTCGGGTCGCCGCCGAGCGTGGTGACGGCCTCGCGCATGGTGGCCAGGTCGACCACGCAGGGCACGCCGGTGAAGTCCTGCATGATCACCCGGGCCGGGGTGAACTGGATCTCGATGCTCGGGTCGGCCGAGGGATCCCAGTTCGCGATGGCGTTGATGTGGTCGGCGGTGATGTTCGCGCCGTCCTCGGTGCGCAGCAGGTTCTCGGCGAGAACCTTGAGGGCGTAGGGGAGTTTCTCGGTGCCCGGCACGGCCGAGAGCCGGAAGATCTCGTAGGAGTTGCTTCCGACCTCGAGGGTGCCCTTGGCGCCGAAAGTATCGTTACTCGTCGTCACGTCAGCTCCACTCGTCTGTGAGGGTGCGGTCGCCGGCGGGGCTGTGCCGGTGACCGAGTCTTTCGAGGGCCCCGCGGCGTTCCCGAAGGGCTCGGGATGCCGTTTGCCTCGCGGCTACGACCTTAACAGTACGCTTGTCCTGTGAACGTCGGGGGCCCGCCCGGCGTGCCGCAGGGAAAGCCGGGACGGCCCGGTCGCGTACTGTGCTCTCGGACGTGTGCCGGGCGGATGCCCGCACCGCGCGAAACCGCTGTCACTGTAGGAACCAGAGCCTCCGCTGTCGAGGCGACGCGAGATCGGATGGATACGACCGTCGTGACCAACTCGGTTTTCGGCCCCATGGCCACCGGCCTGCCCGAGGGCACCGACCTCGACGCCATCCGCGCTGACCTGGCAGGCGACCACGTCGCCGCACCGAGCGGCACCGACCAGCAGGAGCTGGCCGACCTGGTGGCGCAGGCGCGGGCCGACGGCATCGAGCTGAGCGTGGTGGTGGTGCCGGGCAACCCCTGGCACGATTCGCAGCTGCGCGACCTGGCGACCGAGGTGTCGAAGTTCGAGCACGGCACCGTCGCGGTCTTCAGCGACGACTGGATCGGCACCGACAGCGACAGCATCAGCCGGGTCCGGCTGGAGTGGGCCGAGGACACCGCCAAGTACAAGGGTGGCGACACCGCGGCGGCGGTCGGGGTCTTCACCCAGCGGCTGCAGGAGCCCGAGGGGATCTCCTGGTCCGTGCTGACCGGCGTGCTCATCGCGATCACCGTGCTGCTGGTCGGCGGGCTGGCCTGGCTCAAGGCGCGCAGGCGGGGGTCGGAGCACTCCGGGCCGCGCTGACCCGTTCCGTCGCGCCGAGCCGTCACCGCTCCCGGTGGCGGCTTTTTCGCGGCCTCCGGTCGCGGCTGTAGCTAACTTTCAGAACGTCCGGTTCGTTTTGGCCGGAACTTCTTGACGGGCATATGGCAAATAAGTAGCAACGACCGAATTACGCGGCTGTAGTTCGCTCGGAAAAGTTCCTTCGGTAACTCCTGCGACGTACGGTTCAACATGATGCGCCTGGGGAAATAGTGGTGGAAGGGCATGAAACCGACCCCCGTTCCCGGCGGGTCTGCTGTTGCTGCTGAGTGGTGGTGTTCCCGCGGGAGGTCCCGATGCGTACTAGTGGCAAACCGATGCAACGACGTCGACTACGGGTCGCTGTCGGATTGCTGATCGCCGCGGTGTTGCTGGTCGGTACCGGGCAGGCACTCGCGGTGCCACCGCCGCCGCCGAACCCCAGCGACCAGGACATCGCCAGGGCGGGCGCGCAGGTCGACTCCGGCGTCACCGAGGTGAGCGGGCTGGTGAACGAGGTCGCCGCCGCCGACCAGCAGCTGCAGGTGCTGGACGACGCCGTCGCCCGCACCCGCGAGGAGGTCAACAAGGCGCTGGTCGACCTGCAGAACGCCAGGGACGCCGCGGACGCCGCCGCCGCGCACGTGACCGAGACCGTGCAATCGCTCACCGCGGCGGGCGAGCAGGTGGAGCGGGCCCGCGGCGACTTCGACGACTTCGCCACCGAGGCCTACACCCGCCCCGGCGCCGGGGCGATGGTCAGCTACCTCTCCGCCGCCACCCCGGACGCCGCGCTGGACCGGGCCCAGGTGCTCGACCTGGTCTCCAAGCGGCAGCAGTCGGTGTTGGACGGGCTGCGGCGCGCCCAGCTCGACCAGGGCAACCGTAACGCCGAGGCCAGGGAGGCGAAGTCGATCGCCGACGCGGCCGCCGCCGACGCCGAGGTGAAGAAGGACGCGGCGCAGAACGCGGTGACCGCGGCGACCGCCGAGCTGGACCGCCAGACCGTGCAGCGGAACGTGCTCCAGCAGGCCCGCGACGCCGCCCAGGGCAGGCTCGACGCGGCGCGCAGCGCCGTCTCCGGGCTGCAGGACCAGCGCGCCGTCTGGATCGACTGGGACCGGCAGCGCCGCGCGGAGGAGGCGGCGATCCTCGCCGCGGCCGCGGCGGCCGCCGCCCGCGCCGCCGTCGACCAGGCCGCGCGCGACCGCGCCGCCACGCTCAACCAGGGCAGCAGGCCGCACACCCAGCTGGAGGCGACGCCGTCCAAGCCGTCCAAGCCCAAGAAGCCGAAGCCGTCCTCCCCGTCGGTGCACGGCTCGGCCGCGGTCGAGACCGTGGTGGACCGCGCCATGTCCCAGCTCGGCGTCACCTACGCCTGGGGCGGCGGCGACGAGGACGGCCCGACTCTCGGGATCAAGGACGGCGGCGTCGCCGACCAGCACGGCGACTACAAGAAGGTCGGCTTCGACTGCTCCGGGCTGATGCTCTACGCCTTCGCGGGCATCGGGGTGGCGCTGCCGCACTACAGTGGCTACCAGTACAACGCGGGTACCCGGGTCCCGGTCGAGCAGCGCCGCCGCGGCGACATGCTGTTCTGGGGCGCGGGCGGGAGTCAGCACGTCGCGCTCTACCTCGGTGACGGCACCATGATCGAAGCGCCGCAGTCCGGCGACGTCGTGAAGGTGTCGCCGGTCCGCACGAGCGGGATCATGCCGTACGCGGTCCGGATCGTCACCGGCTGAGGAGCCTCGCGCGCGCCGAAAGCGCACCGGTTGCGGCGGGGCGGCCCATTACCTGGAATAGTTGTGGCAGCACGCACAGGACCGAGGCGAAAGCGGGGATGTTGGTGACTTCGACGGATGGTGTGAGCGGGGCGGATCTGGCGAAGGAATCGCCTGCCCCCGGGAGCACCCTCGACCGCGACGTGCAGCTCCTCGAGAAGGCGATCTACGAGGTCAAGCGGGTCATCGTGGGCCAGGACCGGCTCGTGGAGCGGCTGCTGGTCGGCGTGCTCGCGCGCGGCCACGTGCTGCTGGAGGGTGTGCCGGGCATCGCCAAGACGCTCGCCGTCGAGACCTTCGCCACCGTGGTCGGCGGCTCCTTCTCCCGGGTGCAGTTCACCCCGGACCTGGTCCCCACCGACCTCGTCGGCACCAGGATCTACCGCCAGGGCCGCGAGGAGTTCGACACCGAGCTCGGCCCGGTGGTCGCGAACTTCGTGCTCGCCGACGAGATCAACCGCGCCCCGGCCAAGGTGCAGTCGGCGCTGCTCGAGGTGATGGCCGAGCGGCACGTCTCGATCGGCGGCAAGACCTACCCGATGCCCGATCCGTTCCTGGTCATGGCGACCCAGAACCCGATCGAGAGCGAGGGCGTCTACCCGTTGCCCGAGGCGCAGCGCGACCGCTTCCTCTTCAAGGTCGTGGTGGACTACCCCACGGTCGAGGAGGAGCGCGAGATCATCTACCGGATGGGCGTCACCCCGCCCACCGCGAACCGGATCCTCGACCCCGAGGGGCTGATCCGGCTGCAGAAGCTCGCCGCCAACACCTTCGTGCACCACGCGCTGGTCGACTACGTGGTCCGGGTGATCGCCGCGACCCGCAAGCCGCTGGAGTTCGGCATGCAGGACGTCGCGAGCTGGATCGCCTACGGCGCCTCGCCGCGCGCCAGCCTCGGCATCATCGCCGCCGCCCGCGCGGTGGCGCTCATCCGCGGCCGCGACTACGTGGTTCCGCAGGACGTGGTCGAGGTGATCCCGGACGTGCTGCGGCACCGCCTCGTGCTCTCCTACGACGCGCTCGCCGACGAGGTCTCGCCGGAGGACGTGATCCGCCGGGTGCTGCAGACCGTCGGGCTGCCGCAGGTGGCCCCGCAAGCCGTCACCGGGAGCAACGGGGCGGGCGCCCCGCCCGCCCCCGGCCAGCAGCAGCCGTACCCGCAGCAGCAGGGCGTGCCGCCGCAGCAGCATCCGCAGGGCGCGCCGGTCCCGCAGGCCGCCGGCAACAGTCAGCCGCAGTGACGGCGGCCTCCGAACCGGTTGCCCGCGTGCCGAATCCGACCCATGCCCCGCCGTCGTTCCGGGCCGGTGAGCTCACCGACCCGAAGCTGTCGGCGGCGCTGAAGACGCTCGAGCTGACCGTGCGGCGCAGGCTGGACGGCGTGCTGCACGGCGACCACCTCGGGCTCATCCCCGGCCCCGGCTCGGAGCCGGGGGAGGCCAGGATCTACCAGCCCGGCGACGACGTCAGGCAGATGGACTGGTCGGTCACCGCCCGCACCACGAACCCGCACGTCCGGCAGATGATCGCCGACCGCGAGCTGGAGACCTGGATCGTGGTCGACCTCTCGGCCAGCCTCGACTTCGGCACCGCGCTGTGCCAGAAGCGCGATCTCGCCATCGCCGCCGCGGCCGCCGTCACGCACCTGACCAGCGGGGGCGGCAACCGGATCGGCGCGGTCGTCGCCACCGGTGACCGGCTGGTGCGGATCCCCGCGCGCAGTGGCCGGGTGCACGCCCAGTCGCTGCTGCGCGGCATCGCCACCACCCCGCACGCCGCCGACGGCGTGCGCGGCGACCTGAAGGCGGGCATCGAGTCGCTGCGCAGGCCGCAGCGCAAGCGCGGCCTCGCGGTGATCATCAGCGACTTCCTCGGCGACATCGACTGGCAGCGCTCGCTGCGCGCCATCTCGGCGCGGCACGACCTGCTCGCCGTCGAGGTGCTCGACCCGCGCGACCTGACCCTGCCCGACGTCGGCGACGTGGTGCTGCACGACCCGGAGACCGGGCGCACCCGCGAATTCACCGTCACCGACACCCTGCGGGCCGACTACGCGGCCGCCGCGGAGCAGCACCGCATCCAGGTGGAGCAGGCGCTGCGCAGCTGCGGCGCGCCGGTGCTCGCCCTGCGTACCGACCGGGACTGGATCGCCGACGTGGTCCGGTTCGTGTCCACCCGGCGCCAGAGCTTCGGCGCCCCGACCGGCGGGGTGCCTCGGCAGTGAGCATTTCCCACTTCAACGCACCGATCTGGCTCGGATTCCTCGCGATCGTCGCGCTCATCGTGCTCGGCTACGTGCTGGTGCAGCGCGGCAGGCACAAGCAGATGCTGCGCTTCGGCAACATGGAGCTGCTGGAGAAGGTGGCGCCCGCGCGGCCGAGCCCGTTCCGGCACGCGCCGATCGCGCTCATGCTGGTCGGGTTGATCTTTTTGACCATCGCCGCGGCGGGGCCGACCAGCGTGCAGAAGGTGCCGCGGAACCGCGCCACCGTCATGATCGTCATGGACGTCTCGCTCTCCATGGAGGCCACCGACGTCGCGCCGAACCGCCTGCAGGTGGCGCAGAAGGCGGGCAAGGACTTCGTCGACGGGCTGCCGGAGGGGCTGAACATCGGCTTCGTCAGCTTCGCGGGCACCGCGTCGGTGATGGTCTCGCCGACCACGAACCACGAGGCGGTCAAGGCCTCCATCGACAATGTGAAGCTCGCCGAGCGCACCGCCACCGGCGAGGGCATCCTCACCGCGCTGCAAGCCATCGACACGCTGGCCTCGGTGCTCGGCGGGGCGCAGGAGCCGCCGCCCGCGCGGATCGTGCTCATGTCGGACGGCAAGCAGACCGTTCCCGACTTCAACGACCAGGACGACCCGCGGCACGAGTTCGTCGCGGCCCGGTTGGCCAAGACCAAGAACGTGCCGATCTCGACCATCTCCTTCGGCACCAAGTGGGGCGTCGTGCACATCCCGCGCCCCGAGGGCGGCACCGACGACGTCCGCGTCGAGGTGGACGACGACGCCATGCGCGAGATCGCCCGCCTCTCCGGCGGCGAGTTCTACACGGCATCCTCGCTGCAGGAGCTGACCTCGGTCTACGACACCCTGGAGGAGCAGATCGGCTACGAGCTCACCAGGGGCGACGCCAGCCGCCCGTGGCTGCTGCTCGGCATGCTGCTGGTCGCCGCGGGTGTGGTCACCGGGCTGCTGCGCCGCCAGCGGCTGCCGTAGGTCCGTCGTTGTGGCGTCTCACACGACGGCGGGCGTGCGCGGATGGCGGTCCGACAAACCTGGTGGCCTCGTCGTGGGGGCGGGATTCGAGCGGGTAGGTTGATCGGCATGTCGAACACCACATCCCGCTCGGTCCTGGTGACCGGAGGAAACCGCGGCATCGGGCTCGCGGTCGCCCAGCGTCTGCTCGCCGACGGTCACAAGGTCGCGGTGACGCATCGTGGTTCGGGGGTGCCCGACGGGCTGTTCGGGGTGAAGTGCGATGTCACCGACAGCGCGTCGGTGGATGCCGCGTTCACCGAGGTGGAGCAGCACCAGGGTCCGGTCGAGGTACTGGTCGCCAATGCAGGCATCACCGACGACACGCTGCTCATGCGGATGGACGAGGAGCAGTTCACCCGGGTGCTCGACGCCAACCTCACCGGCGCCTTCCGGGTGGCCAAGCGGGCGAACCGCGCCATGCTGCGGGCGCGCTGGGGCCGGATGATCTTCCTCGGCTCGGTCGTCGGCCTCGGCGGCGGCCCCGGCCAGATCAACTACGCCGCCTCCAAGGCGGGCGTGGTCGGCATGGCCCGCTCGATCACCCGCGAACTCGGCTCGCGCAGCATCACCGCGAACGTCGTCGCGCCCGGCTTCATCGAGACCGACATGACCGCCGAGCTCGGCGACGACCTGCGCGACACCGCGAAGAAGTTCATCCCGCTGCAGCGGCTCGGCAAGCCGGAGGACGTCGCCAATGTGGTGAGCTTCCTGGCGTCCGAGGACTCGGCCTACGTCTCCGGTGCGATCATCCCGGTCGACGGCGGCATGGGCATGGGTCACTGACACCCGCTTTCCGACACCTTCACGAACCTCAGGAGAACCGAGAACCCATGGGCGGACTGCTCGAAGGCAAGACCATCCTGATCACCGGGATCATCACCGACGCGTCCATCGCGTTCCGCGCCGCCGCCATCGCGCAGGAGCAGGACGCCACGGTGCTGATCACCGGGATCCCGGAGCGGCTGCGGCTGATCGACCGGATCGCCAAGCGGCTGCCCAAGGAGGTCCCGCCCGCGATCGGCCTCGACATCACCAACGAGGACGACCTGAACGCGCTGGCGGGCAAGGTCAGCGAGCTGGCCCCGCAGGGGCTGGACGGCGTGCTGCACTCCATCGCCTTCGCCCCGCGCACCCTGATGGGCCCGGAGGCCAAGCCGTTCCTGGAGGGCCCCGGCCCGGACGCGGCCAAGGCCTTCGAGATCTCCGCGTGGAGCTATGCCTCGCTGGCCCGCGCGGTGCTCCCAGTGCTGAACGAGGGCGCCTCGCTGGTCGGCATGGACTTCGACCCGCGCACCGCCATGCCGTACTACAACTGGATGGGCGTGGCCAAGGCGGCGCTGGAGTCGGTGAACCGGTACGTGGCGCGCGAGGTCGGCGAGGCCAAGCGGGCCCGCTCCAACCTGGTCGCCGCGGGCCCGATCAAGACGCTGGCCGCCAAGGCCATCGCGGGCACCGCGACCGACGACGCGGCCAAGCTGAACCAGCTCAACGAGTACTGGGACGGCGCCTCGCCGATCGGCTGGAACGTGGACGACCCGACCGCGGTGGGCAAGTCCATCGTGGCGCTGCTCTCCGACTGGCTGCCCGCCACCACCGGCTCCATCGTGTACGTGGACGGCGGTGCCAGCCACAACACCTGGTTCCCGGAGAGCTTCAACTGACCCACCCCGAGGAGGCTCCCGTGGCCGCACAGGCCGACGCGCTACTGCTGCTGTCGTTCGGCGGCCCGGAGCGCCCCGAGGACGTGATGCCGTTCCTGGAGAACGTGACCAGGGGCCGCAACGTCCCGCACGAGCGGCTGCTCGCGGTCGCCGAGCACTACCACCACTTCGGCGGCCGGTCGCCGATCAACGACCTCAACCTGGCGATCATCGCCGCGGTGGAGGCGGAGCTCGCGGCCGCCGGGCTGGAGCTGCCGGTGTACTTCGGCAACCGGAACTGGCACCCCATGATCGAGGACACCGTCGCGCGGATGGCGGCCGACGGGGTGCGCTCGGCGCTGGTCTTCCCGACCTCGGCGTGGGGCGGGTACTCCGGCTGCCTGCAGTACCACGAGGACATCGCGCGGGCCCGCGCCGCGGTCGGCGATGCCGCGCCGCGGCTGGTGAAGCTGCGGCAGTACTTCGACCACCCGCTGCTGATCGAGGCGTTCGCGGACGCCGTCCGCGCCGCGCTCGCCGAGCTGCCCGCCGACCGGCGGGACCGGGCGCGGCTGGTCTTCACCGCGCACTCGGTGCCGGTCTCCGCGGACGGCACCGCAGGGCCGCCCGCGCTCGGCGGGCAGCTGTACTCCCGCCAGGTCGCCGAGGCGGCCCGGCTCTGCGCCGAGGCGGTCGGGTTCGGCGACTTCGACGTGGTGTGGCAGTCCCGCTCCGGCCCGCCGCAGATCCCGTGGCTGGAGCCGGACATCGTCGACCACCTGGACGCGCTGAGCGGCAAGGGAATCGACGCCGTCGTGGTCTGCCCGGTCGGCTTCGTCTCCGACCACCTCGAGGTCATCTGGGACCTGGACAACGAGGCCGAGGAGCGCGCCCGCGAGCTCGGCATGGCCTTCGCCCGCGCGGGCACCCCCGGCGCCGACCCGCGCTTCGCGCAGCTCGTCCGCGAGCTGATCGCCGAGCACCTCGACGCCGCCCCCGCCCGCAAGCTCGGCGCCGTTCCCGGCTTCGGCTCCACCCCCGACGGCGCCCCCTGCGCCGTCGGCTGCTGCGCACCCCCGCGCCGCCCCGCCGCTTCCTGACCGAAAAGGAGCGGCGCAGGCCGCGGGGCGTGTGGGAGCGTGGGCCGATGGCCCCCACCGAGACGCAGTTCCGACGGCTGGCGCAGTCGTCACCCTGGCGCTGGCGCAGCGCCGGCTTCACCTGGCGGACCGTGGACTCCGAGCCGTTCCGCCGCGCCCGCGTCGTGCGCCCGGACACCGTGCGGATCGAGCACGCCGACGGCACCGTGTGCCACGAACACCGGGCCGCCCGCCCCTTCGACGGCTCGATGCAGCAGAAAGGCGACGGCCCGTGGGAGCCGGTGCCCGGCGTATGGCCCGCCGACATCGTCCCCGAGTTCGACGCGGACGGCCTGGTCGCCAACCGGCCCGCCGACTTCGACATCGATTTCGGCCACGGCACCTACTTCGAGAACTACCACTGGGTCGCCATGCTCGACCCGGCCGAGTTCGCCGGCCCCGTCGAGCTCACCGACCTCGCCGAGGTCGAGCACGCCGGCCGCCCGGCCTGGCAGGCGACCGCGCTCCCACTCGCCGACTACGACCCCCGCTGCCCCTGCTGCCCGCTGCTGCGCGGCCACTTCGAGGACGAGAACTGGGTCGTCGACGAGGGCCCTGCCACGATCCGGCTCGATGTCGCGACGGGCATCTGCGTCTCCGTCACGTACGGGCCGGGGCGGCTCGATCTCGAGGTGCGGATCGCGGAGAGCGCGTGAAAAGAGTTGTGGCCCCGGAGGATATCCTCCGGGGCCACCGTGGTAGCGGGGACAGGATTTGAACCTGCGGCCTCTGGGTTATGAGCCCAGCGAGCTACCGAGCTGCTCCACCCCGCGTCGCATCCCCTACGTTACACACCGCCCGCCGAGAAGCGAAATCGCCTGCATACGGCACGATGCTGGCATGCTGCCGGAAATCCTGAACGGCGCGGGCATCGCCGTCTTCGCCGCCTCTGGCGCCCTGGTCGGGGTGCGCAAGGACCTCGACCTGTGGGGCATCGTCACGGTCGGCGTGCTGACCGGCGTCGGCGGCGGCATCCTGCGCGACGTGCTGCTCGGGCGGGTACCGCCGACCGCGGTGCAGGACTGGGTGCCGATCGGCATCGCCTCGGCCGCCGCGCTGGCGGTGTTCTTCTTCCACCCCGCCTTCACCGCGCTGCGGCGGACCGTCCTGGTGCTCGATGCCATCGGGATGGGGCTGTTCGCCGCGACCGGCGCGTCGATCGCGCTCGACCTGCACGGCAGCGCGTCGGCGGCCGCGCTGGTCGGGCTGCTCACCGCGGTGGGCGGCGGCATCCTGCGGGACGTGCTGGTCCGCGAGATCCCGCTGCTGCTGCAGCCGTCGGACCTCTACGCCGTCCCCGCCGTGCTCGGCGCGGCGATCGTCGCGCTCGGCGGCACCTACACCGATGTCGCCCAGTCGGTGTGGCTGGTCATCGGCGCGGTGGCCGCGACCGGCCTGCGCCTGCTCGGCCTGCTCTTCGGCTGGCGGCTCCCGACAGCGCCCCGGCCCCGGCTGCCGGGCTGAGCCCGGATCAGGCGGAGCGGGCGGCCGCGGCGTGCACGGCGACCAGCCGGGCGGCGCGGATGGCGTCCCAGAGCGGGCGCAGCAGCGTCTCCTGGGCGCCCATCGAGCCCGCCGAGGTGGGCCGGGACGCCGGTTCCCGCTGCGCCACCGTGAGAATGGCGGCGACGTGGTCGGCGGTGTCCAGAATCCGCTTGGCGCGCAGCGGAATCGAATCCGGGTAGCCGTGCCTGGAGTAGTCGGCGAGCTCGGCCTCGATCAGCTCGCGCGGGTCGCCGGCGCCGCCGCCCATGGCGGTGGTGTGCAGCTGCTGCAGCGCGTCGGCGGCGTCCCGCACCGCCTCGCGCATGGCGTACTCCGCCTCGCCGAGCGACATGTCCTGGCCGTACTCCGGCTGCACCGGCGCGCTGTACACGGTCCACTGCAGCGTGCCCTCGTCGGTCCAGTGCGGGATCAGCCCGGTGCCGTCACCGCCGGGCACCCCGATCAGCAGCCCCTCCTCGGCCTCCACCGCGTCCGCGGCGAAGGCCGTCCCCGGCGGCAGTCCGCGCAGGTCACCGGGGACCGGGAGGACCAGCCGCATGCGCGCACCCGGCTCGGCCATCGCCTCCCGGATCACCTTGAGCAGCGCCATGATCCCGGCTCCCGCGTTGCCGTGCGCGGACCAGGGCAGGTCGGTCCGGCCGCCGGTCACCGGGTCGCCCGCCGCGATGGTGTGCGTCGGCGACCAGGCCTGCAGCGCCTCCAGGACGTCGTCGGGCGCGCTGCAGCCGGCCAGCCAGGAGCCGGCCCACACCGTCAGCGTGGCACTCGGGGAGCACATGACATTCGAGCATAGAGGCTGTCCGCGAGCGGCGGGCGACGTCGACGGCGTCGCCCGCGCAACCGGAACCCCCGCGCTCACTCCGGGTCGGTGACGAAGTCGATCAACCGCTCGACCGCGCCGATCAGCGGCGATTCCAGGTCGCGGAAGCTGTGCACCCCGGCCTGGACGCGGCGCCAGCCGTCCTGTGGCGAACCCCACCGCAACCGGGTGCAGATGCCGGTCTTCCAGTCCTCGCCGCGCGGCACGGACGGCCACGCCGGGATACCGAGCGCGGCGGGCTTGACCGCCTGCCAGACATCGACGTACGGGTGCCCGGTGACCAGCACGTACGGCCCGAGCCCCTGGGTCAGCCGGTCCTCCTTGGAGCCGGTGACCAGGTGGTCGACGAGCACCCCGACCTTCCGGCCGGGACCCGGCTCGAACTCGGCGAGCCGGGCGCCCAGGTTGTCCAGCCCCGCCAGGTGCTCCACCACCACGCCCTCGACCCGCAGGTCGTGCCCCCAGACCCGCTCCACCAGCGCCGCGTCGTGCACGCCCTCGACCCAGATCCGGCTGCCCCGCGCCACCCTGGCGCGCAGCCCGTCCACCCGGGTGGAGCCGGAGGCCGAGCGGGTGGGCGCCGCGGGCGCCGCCGCGGCGGGGCGCACCAGCGTGACCGGCTCGCCGTCGAGCAGGAACGCCGCCTCGCGCAGCGCGAACAGCCGGACCGCGCCGCGCCGGTCCTCCAGCTTCACGAACTCGCCGTCGTAGCTGCGGTCGAAACCGACCACGGCGCCGCAGAATCCGCTCGCCGCGTCCTCCACCACCAGATCGCGCTCGGCGGTGACCTCGGGCACCGCGCGCCGCTGCTTCCTCGCGTGTCCGGAGAAGATGTCGCCGCCGTAGATGTCGCGCCCGCTCACGGTTCTCGAAACTACCCGCCGGTGCGGCCGTTCCGGCCGCGCCGCGCGCTACCGCCCGGAACGTCGGTCCCGGCGGCTAGAGTTGGGGCGTGGCCGCAATCGTCTGGCTGGTCGCGGGAATCCTGCTCGCGGCGGCCGAGATCTTCACCGGGGAGCTGACCCTGCTCACGCTGGGGCTGGCCGCGCTCGGCACCGCGGGGGTGAGCGCGGCGTTCGACACCTCGCTGGTCGCCGACGCGCTGATCTTCGCCGCGATCACGCTGGTGCTCTTCGTCGGCGTGCGCCCGGTGCTGCGGCGCAGGTTCGGCACGCCGCCGCCGATCGCCACCAATGTGGACGCGCTGCCCGGCAAGACGGCGCTGGTGTGGCAGCGGGTGGCCGAGCACGCCGGACAGGTCAAGATCGACGGCGAGGTGTGGACCGCGCGCCCGCTGAACCCGGACGAAACCTACGAAGAGGGTACGAGCGTGTACGTGATGAAGATCGACGGCGCGACGGCCGTCGTCTGGAAGGGGCCGTGATGGCTGTACTGATCGTCGCCGCCGTTCTCGTCCTGCTGGTCGTCGTGGTGGTGTTCAAGTCGATCGCGCTGGTGCCGCAGGCCGAGGCCGCGGTCATCGAGCGGCTCGGCCGCTACTCGCGCACCGTCTCCGGCCAGCTGACCTTCCTGGTCCCGTTCGCCGACCGGGTGCGCGCCAAGGTGGATCTGCGCGAGCGGGTGGTCTCCTTCCCGCCGCAGCCGGTGATCACCCAGGACAACCTGACGCTGCAGATCGACTCGGTGGTGTACTTCCAGGTCACCAGTCCGCAGGCGGCGGTCTACGAGATCAGCAACTACATCGCCGCGGTCGAGCAGCTCACCGTCACCACGCTGCGCAACGTGGTCGGCGGCATGACCCTGGAGGAGACGCTGACCTCCCGCGACGAGATCAACAGCCAGCTCCGCGGGGTGCTCGACGAGGCCACCGGCCGCTGGGGCCTCCGGGTCGCGCGGGTGGAGCTCAAGGCCATCGACCCGCCGCCGTCGATCCAGGAGTCGATGGAGAAGCAGATGAAGGCGGATCGCGAGAAGCGGGCGATGATCCTCACCGCTGAGGGCACGCGGGAATCCCAGATCAAGACCGCCGAGGGGCAGAAGCAGGCGCAGATCCTGGCCGCCGAGGGCGGCAAGCAGTCCGCCATCCTGACCGCCGAGGGCGAGCGGCAGAGCCGCATCCTGCGCGCCCAGGGCGAGCGCGCCGCCGCCTACCTGCAGGCGCAGGGCCAGGCGAAGGCGATCGAGAAGGTGTTCGCCGCGATCAAGTCCGGCAAGCCGACCCCGGAGCTGCTCGCCTACCAGTACATGCAGACGCTGCCGCTGGTCGCCAAGGGCGACGCGAACAAGGTGTGGCTGGTGCCGAGCGATTTCGGCAAGGCGCTGGAGGGCTTCGCGCGCAACTTCGGCAGCAAGGGCGAGGACGGCGTCTTCCGCTACGAGCCGCCCGCGGGCGACACCGCGCAGAGCCGCCCCGAGGACGGCGACGACGAGGTGGCGGACTGGTTCGACACCGCGCCGGACCCGGCCATCGCGCAGGCGGTGCGCGCCGCCGAGGAGACCGCGCGCACCCCGGTGGACACCTCCCCGCCGACCGGTACCACCCGGCACCAGGGATCGCCGCACCAGCCGGTGATCCCCGAGCCGGAGGCGCTGGACGCGCCGCCGCCGCCGCAGCAGCCCGCCGAGCAGCAGCAGCAGCGGCCGCCCGCGCACCGCGCGGACGACCCGCACGGCAAGCCGTGGCAGCCGCCGGGCACCTTCCAGTAGCGCACGGACCGAGCGGTTTCCCGCCGCCCGCAAATTTCCCGCCGGTGACGTGCGGGGGAACATCCGGCTGCGCGATTGACGAACGGGCACAGTGGGTTCTCTAATGGTCGGCGGCGCACGTCGCGCGTCCACCCCGGAGCACGTGCGCGGAAGTCGGGTGCGCTCCGGGAATCCTCGCTCACGACCGGAAGGGCCGTGCCATGACCGAGATCCACCCGACCGCCGAGCAGTGCCCGCGCGCCACCGTCCTCCGCGCGGCGGCCACGATCGCACCCGGAGGGTAGGCGCCGTGGCCGTCTCCGCCGTCTCACCCGCCCGCTTCGACACCGAGGTGCTGCAGAAGCACTGGATCCCGCTGCCCGCGGGCGACCACGACACCGCCGCCGTGCTCCGCGAACGCCTCGGCGTCGACTTCGCCGAGGCGGGCGAGCGGATCTGGGCCACCGAGGAGTTCCTCTACGTCCCGGTCCCACTGGACTACCTGCGCGCGGGCCGGGTCGAGCACGGCAGCGTGGTCTTCGCGCTCGGCGGCGAGTTCCTGGTGACGCTGCAGCCGCGCGAGCACTTCCCGCCGTTCGACGCCGCCATCGTCGAGATGCGCAGGCGCGCCGAGCTGACCGCCTCCCCGCACGGCGTCATGTACACGCTG
This sequence comes from Nocardia sp. NPDC057353, assembly GCF_042667085.1. Classification (NCBI taxonomy): domain Bacteria; kingdom Bacillati; phylum Actinomycetota; class Actinomycetes; order Mycobacteriales; family Nocardiaceae; genus Nocardia; species Nocardia sp. NPDC057353. Next base: position 31,986 of record NZ_JBHVAK010000036.1, on the reverse strand, counting down.
CTCTGGGCCATGAACGACGCCGCCGAGCAGGTCGTCGACCACGGCGGCGCCCTGGTCGACGCGCTGCGCGACGACATCGACGGCCCCGGCGGGGTGCACTACGGCCGGGAGATCGCCCCGACCGCGGTCCGCGAGCTGATGACCAGGATCGGCGCCGCCGAGGACACGCTCTCCCGGGCCCGCCGCGCCCAGGTGCGGCTGGCCCGCGCCTGCAGGCACCTGCGCGCCGAGGCCACCGGGCGCGGCGCGGCGCTGCGGCCGCTGCTGGACGACCTGCTCGACGATGTCGACGGGGTCGCGCAGAAGGCCGGGTTCGAGCACGACCGGGTCGGCTACCTGCAGCAGTCGCTGCGCACCAGGCTCGATGCCGAGCACACCCGGATCGTCAAGGCGTCGGCGGTGCTCTCCGCGGTGCTGCTGCCGCCCATCCTGATCGCCGCGCTCTACGGCATCGACGCGGGCTGGATGCCGGAGCTCTCCTGGGAGCACGTGGTGCTCGCGACGGTGCCGCTGACCATGCTCGCGGTCGCCGTCGCGCTCGCCGTCGTGGCGCGCCGCAGCCGCTGATCGAGCCGCTCAGGCGGGTGCGCTGGTCGGGGATGGCGGTCGCGGTAATGCGCGGCGAGGTTGTGCGGTGGGGCACGGAGCCGGTGGCGGTGCGCGGGTGCGGCGGCGGCCGCGAACACGCCGCGCGGCGGGAGTTTCCGGCGTGGCGGCGCGGGAATCGGTGCATCCTGGACGGGATGTGATCGGTCGGCCGACGGGGGTGGTGCGCGGTGGCGCAGGAATTCGGACCCGATGAACTACCGGAGCCGGCGGACGCGGGGGAGCCGGTGCCGGACGCCTACTCGCGCGCGGTCGGCGCCGTCGCCGACACCGTGCTGCCCGCCGTCGCCGGTGTCGCCACCCGGCGCTCGGCGGGGTCGGCGGTGGTCTGCACCGACGACGGCCACCTGCTCACCAGCGCGCACCTGATCGGCCCGGCCGAGCACGCCGACGTGCGGTTCGCCGACGGCACCGTCACCGTCGCCGACGTGACCGGCAGCGACCCGCTCAGCGACCTCGCGGTGCTGCGGGCCCGCGGCGGCGGCCCCGCCCCCGCCCGGCTCGGCGACGCCGACACCCTCACGCTCGGCAGGCTGGTGGTGGCGCTGGCCGACCCGGCCGGGCCCGGCGGCGCGGTGAGCGCGGGCGTGGTCGGCGCCGTCGACCGCGCGATCCCGGTGCTCTCCCGGCGGGCCGGGCGGCTGGTGGAGCAGGTGCTGCACACCGACGTGCGCTGCGAACCGCACGCCGCGGGCGGGCCGCTCGCCGACTCCGCGGGCCGGGTGGTCGGGGTGCTCACCGGGGTCGCGGGCATCGGCGGGCTCGCGGTGCCGATCGGCGCGGTCGCGCGGCGGGTGCTCGGCACCCTGCTGGCCGAGGGCCGGGTCCGCCGCGCCTACCTTGGCCTCGTGGTCGCCGCCGCCCCGGTGCCGCCGGAGCTGCGGCCGGTGGCCGGGCAGGCGGTCGGGGCCAGGGTCACCGCGGTGATCCGCGGCGGTCCGGCCGACCGGGCAGGCATCCAGCGCGGCGACCTGCTGCTGCGCGCGGGCGAGGCGGCGCTGACCGGGGCGCGGGACCTGCAGCGGCTGCTCTTCGCCGAGGCGATCGAGGCTCCGCTCCCGGTGACGCTGCTGCGCGCGCAGGCGCCGATGACCGTCGAGGCGACCCCGCCGGAGTGGCTGCCCGGCTGATCGGATCGGGTTGACCCGAAAGGTTTCCGGCCTCGGTGGCCGGTGCCAAGCTGGTCCCCATCGCGATCCCGGCGGATCGAACTCCGTGCGCGCCTGGGGTCGCCGTCCGACGCGGGAAGGCGGAACGATGGCTCGTAACGAGGACCTGTGGCCGGGCAGGCTCGGCGGGACCGAGCGGACCCGCGCGTGACCGCGGTCGCGGGGCGCGGAGCCGGGGTGTACGAGTCGGTCGACGCCGCCATCGGCGGCACCCCGCTGGTCCGGCTGAACCGGGTCACCGAAGGCTGCACCGCCGGCGTCTACGTCAAGCTCGAGTACCTGAACCCCGGCGGCAGCGTGAAGGACCGGGCCGCGCTCGGCATGATCGACGCCGCCGAGGCATCCGGCGCGCTCCGCCCTGGCGGCACCGTGGTCGAGGCGACCTCGGGCAATACCGGCATCGGGCTGGTCGCCATCGCGGCCGCGCGCGGCTACCCGACCATCGTGGTCGTCCCCGACAAGACCAGTCGGGAGAAGGTGGCGCTGCTGCGCGCCTACGGCGCCGAGGTGCACGTGACCGCGGGCGGCCGCCCGGTCGGGCATCCCGAGCACGTCCGCAGCATCGCGCTGAAGCTCGCCGAGCAGACCCCCGGCGCCTGGTTCGCGGGCCAGTACGACAACCCGGCCAACCCGGAGGCGCACCGCGCCACCACCGGCCCGGAGATCTGGGCGCAGACCGGGGGCCGGGTCACGCACTACGTCGCCGGGGTCGGCACCGGCGGCACCATCACCGGCGCGGGCGAGTACCTGCGCGAGATCTCCGCGGGGCGGGTGACGGTGATCGGCGCCGACCCGGCCACCTCGGTCTACGGCGGCGGCGACGGCCGCGCCTGGTACGTGGAGTCGGTGGGGCACTTCCTGCACCCCGACACCGAGGAGGACCTCTGGCCGGAGTCCTACCACCCGGAGGTCGTCGCCCGCATCGAGAGCGTCGGCGACGTCGAGGCGATCTCGCTGCTGCACCGGCTCGCCCGCGAGGAGGGGCTGCTGCTCGGCGGCTCCTCCGGCACCGCCGTCGCGGCCGCGCTGCGGGTCGCCCGCGACCTCGGCCCCGAGGACGTGGTGGTGGTGATCGCGCCGGACTCCGGGCGGGCCTACCTGTCCAAGTACTACGACGACGACTGGCTCGGCCGCTTCGGGTTCCCGCTGGTGCGGCCGCTCGCCGAGCCGTCGGTGGCGGACCGGGCCGACGTGTCCGGGGCGGCGCCGGTGATCGGCGCCAAGGCGACGGTGGGGGAGGCGCGGGCACTGCTCGGCGCGCACCCGGTGCTGCCGGTGGTGCTGCACCGGACCACGCCGGGCGACCCGGTCGCCGCCGAGGTGCAGGGCAGCCTGCGGGCCGTCGCGCTCGCGGGTCTCGACGACGCGGAACCCGTTGCCGCGCACCTGGAGGCGCCGCTGCCGCTGCTCGGCAGCACCGAACCCGCCGCCGCGGCGCTGGAGCGCGCGGGCGACGGCCCGGTGCTGCTGGTGCACGAGGGTAGGGCCGTGGCGCTGCTCGGCACGGCCGAACTGGCGCGGTTGCGCGAACTCTAGGCGCCCGCGGTCCCGGGCCGTCCCTACCGGCCCTGCCCCGCGATCCCGAAGAGCAGCGCGTCGATCCCGGCCCGGAACGCCGCATCGGCGTCGAACCCGCTTCCGGGCGCGGGCGCGCCCGCGAAGAGCGCGGTGAGGTGCGGATAATCGCCCCGGGCCACCATGGCCGGCAGCGCGGCCGGATCCTGCCCGGCCGCGACCGCGCCCGCGCTCTCCTGCGCCGCGAAGGTGCTGATCCACCCGGTGAGCTGCGCGATCCCGACCATGACGGTGGTCCGGTCCAGCCCGGCCGGGCCGAGCGCGCCGACCAGGTGGTCGAGGTAGCGCAGCGAGTTCGGGCCGAGCGCCGACGGGCTCACCCGCTGCACCCACGGATGCCTGCGGTGCAGCGCCCTCGCCTCCTCGGCGACCGCCAGAACGTCCGCGCGCACATCGCCGGTGAGCGGCGCCAGCTCGTACTCGGCCGCCACGTGGTCGACCATGAGCGCGAACAGGTCGTCCTTGCCGTCGACGTAGCGGTACAGCGAGGCGGCCGCGGTGCCGAGCCGCTCCGCCACCCGGCGCATGGCCACCGCCGCCAGCCCGGACTCGTCGGCGATCCGCACGCAGGCGGCGGCGATGTCGTCCAGGGTGTGCGCGGGCCTCGGCCCCGGCCGCACCTGCTCGGCCCGCAGCCACGGTGAGTTCGCGGAAGACATCGGACCAGAATGCCTCGAGCCGATAATTGCGAACCCTGTACGCGGTCGGGTAGCGTGAACTGCGAACGTTGTTCCCAATCGAGGGGTCGTGGTGTCCGTCATCGAAACCGAAGCGCTCCGTAAGCAGTACGGGGCCCGCGCCGTCGTCGACGGCATCGATCTGCGGGTGCCGGAGGGCACCGTGCACGCGCTGCTCGGGCCGAACGGCTCCGGCAAGACCACCACCGTGCGCATGCTCGCCACCCTGCTGCGCCCCTCCGGCGGCCGCGCCAGGGTGCTCGGCTACGACACGGTGACCGCGGCGCGGGCGGTCCGGCGGCGGATCGGGCTGGTCGGGCAGTTCCACGCCGTCGATCCGATGGCCACCGGACGGCAGAACCTGGTGATGGTCGCCCGGCTCAACGGCCTCGCGCTACCCGCGGCCCGCCGCCGCGCCGACGACCTGCTCACCCGCTTCGACCTCGCCGCGGCCGCGGACCGCTTGGTGCGCACCTACTCCGGTGGCATGCGCCGCCGCCTCGACATCCTGGCGGGCACCGTGGTCCGCCCCGCGGTGCTCTTCCTGGACGAGCCGACCACCGGGCTCGACCCGCACAGCCGCGACGACATCCACCGCTACCTCGCCGAGGCGGTCGCCGCGGGCACCACCGTGCTGCTCACCACCCAGTACCTGGACGAGGCCGAGCGGCTGGCCGACGCCGTCACCATCCTGGACGCCGGGCGCATCGTCGCCGCGGGCACACCCGCGGAGATCGTGCGGACCGTCGGCGTCCGGATGGAGGTCGCCGTCCCGGACGGCCAGCGGGCGGGCGCCGCGGCGGTCATGGCGCGGCTCGGCGGAAACCCGGTGCAGGACAGCGATTCGGCCTACACCTTCGGCGCCGACGCCCCCGCCCTGCCCACCGTGGTCCGCGCCCTGGACGCCGCCGGGGTCGAGGTGCGCGACATCGGCACCCGCACCGGCACCCTGGACGACGCCTTCCTGGCGCTCACCGCGCGGCGGTCCGCGTGACCGCCCCCGAACGCACCACCCCGGCGGGCACCGCGATCCGGGTGCTGGTCCTGCGCGTCCTCACGAACCACCGCAACAACCCCGCGCTCCCGGCCATCACCCTGGCCGCCCCCGCGGGCATGATGCTGCTCTTCGGCTTCGTCTTCGGCGGCGCGCTCGCGGGCGGGCAGGACGTCGTCGCCTACCGCTCCTACCTGACGCCAGGCATCCTGGTGCTGGTCGCCGCCACCGGGGTGGTGGCGACGGCCGTCACCGCCGCCGCCGACCTGCGCAGCGGGCTCACCGACCGGATCCGCGCCCTGCCGCTCGCGCCGGTCGCCGCCCCGGCCGGGATCGCGGCGGCGGAGACGCTGATCGGGGTCGCCGCGCTCGGCGTCATGGGCGGCGTCGGGTTCCTCTCCGGCTGGCGGATCACGGCGGGGCCGGGAGAGGTCGCGCTCGCGGTTCTGCTGCTCGTCGGGTTCCGGTTCGCGCTGGCCTGGCTCGGCGTCGCGCTCGGCGCCACGATCCGGGACGAGCAGGTGCTGCAGCAGACGGCGCCGCTCATCTTCGGCGCCATCATGTTCTCCAACATCTTCGTGCCGACCGCCACCATGCCTTCGGTGCTCGCGGCGATCGCGGAGTGGAACCCGGTGAGCGCGGTGGTGGCGGCGCTGCGGCTGCTGCTCGCCGACGCGGCCCCGGCCGCCGACGCGAGTTGGCCGCTGCGGCACCCGGTCGCGGCGAGCGTGCTCTGGATCGCCGCGCTGCTCAGCCTCGCGGTTCCGGTAGCGGTGCGGCGGTACTCGGGAGCGAGCCCGCGCTGACCGGGTCGCTCTCTGCCGCCGCCACGTCGGGTTCGGCGGGCTGCCAGCGGGTGTCCAGCACCAGCCCGGCGACCCCCATCAGCAGACACGCCACCGAGACCGCGATCATCTCCGGTGAGGTGCCGCTGACCAGCGCGTCCGCCAGGATCACGGTCGCGGCGGTGCCGGGCAGCGAGCCGAGCACCGTCGCCACCAGGTACGGGGTGAAGCGGATCGAGGAGAGCGCGCAGCAGTAGTTCACCACCGAGAACGGCGCGAACGAGATCATCCGCAGCGACCACACCGCCAGCCAGCCGCGCCTGCGCAGCCGCTCGTCCACCGCGCGCACCGCGGGGTGGGTGAGTCGCGCCGCCACCCGGCGCCCGTCCAGCCTGCGCACCAGCAGCAGCGCGAGCGCGGCGCTCACCGTGGTGGCGGCCAGCGCGACGGTGAGGCCGAGCCCGACCCCGAAGAGCACCCCGCAGCTCACCGTGAGCACCGTCCGCGGCACCGGCGCGACGGTGACCAGCGCGTAGACCACGAAGAAGACCAGCGGGAAGACCGGCCCCACCGAGTCCGCCCACTCCTGCACCCTGGCCGGGCCGGGCAGCGGCGCGAGCACCGCCGCCGCGCACACCACGAGCACCGCGGCGAGCAGCGCCAGGGCGCGGGGGGAGCGGATGAGCCGGATCACCCCGGCGAGGTTACCGGTTGGTAGTGGCGGGCCTCGATCGGCGGCGGGAAGCGGGCCGCTAGCATCGAATCGACGACAGACGAATCCTCGTTAACCGGAGTGCGCGCTGACCTGGGCGAACACACGGTTCGGGGCGGTGCACGCGCGGTGCCGTTCCGGCGAGGGGAGAGAAAAGAGCAGCGATGCCGATTGCTTCAGATCCGGCCACCGAGCCGGTGCCGGAGTACGCCGCGTGGCGCAAGGGTGTGGCGGGGGTGCTGGCGAAGGCGCGCAAGGTCGACGCCGCCGAGCTGCCGGACGAGCCGGAGACGCTGCTGACCGAGACCACCTACGACGGTCTCGCGGTCGCCCCGCTCTACACCCGGCGCGACGAGCGTCCGGAACCGCCACTGCCGGGGACGTTTCCGTTCGTCCGCGGCGCCGACGCCCACCGCGACGTGCACCGCGGCTGGTTCGTCTCGGGCCGCGTCACCGACACCGACCCCGCCGCGGCCAACCGCCGGATCCTGGCCGGGCTGGAGAACGGGCTCTCCGCGCTCTGGCTCGGCGTCGGCGAGCGCGGCGTGCCGGTGGCCGAGCTCGGCGCCGCGCTGAACGGCCTGCTCTTCGACCTCGCCCCGATCACCCTGGACGCGGGCACCGAGGTCGCTGCCGCCGCCGAGGCGATCTTCGCGGCGCTGGACGGGTACCGGGCGGCCGACCGCGCGGCAATCCGGGTCGCGCTGGCCGCCTCCCCGCTCACCGACGAGTTCGCCGGGATCGCCGGGGTCACGCTGGACGACGCCGTCGCGCTGGCCCGCACCGCCGCCGCCCGCACCGAGACCGTGCGCGCGATCACCGTGGACGGCACCGCCTTCCACGACGCGGGCGCCTCGGAGGCGCAGGAGCTCGGCGCCGCTGTCGCCGCCGGGCTGGAGTACCTGCGCGCGCTCACCGCCGCGGGCACCGACATCGCGGAGGCGCTGGGGCAGCTGGAGTTCCGGCTCGCCGCCACCGACGACCAGTTCGCCACCATCGCCAAGTTCCGCGCCGGGCGCACGCTCTGGGCCAGGGTCGCGCACGTCTGCGGCGCCCCCGCCTTCGGCGGCGCCCCGCAGCACGCGGTCACCTCCGCGGCCATGATGGCCAAGCGCGACCCCTGGGTGAACCTGCTGCGCACCACGCTCGCCGCCTTCGGCGCCGGCGTCGGCGGCGCCGACACCGTGACGGTCCTGCCCTTCGATTCCGCGCTGCCCGCGGGCGAACTCGGCGTCTCGCAGAACTTCGCCGACCGGATGGCGCGCAACACCCAGCTGCTGCTGCTCGAGGAGTCGCACCTGGGCCACGTGCACGATCCGGGCGCGGGCTCCTGGTACATCGAGGACCACACCGCGCAGCTGGCCGAGGCCGCCTGGGAGTTCATGCGCGAGATCGAGGCCGCGGGCGGGTACCGGGCGGCGCTGGCGAGCGGGCTGCTCGCCGAGCGGATCGGCGCGACCAGGGCCGCCCGCGACGCCGATGTCGCGCACCGCCGCTTCGCCGTCACCGGCGTGAACGAATTCCCGAACCTGGCCGAGGCCGCGCTCTCCGAGCAGGCCCGCGAGCCGGGCCGGGTGGCCCGCTACGGCGCCGCCTTCGAGGCGCTGCGCGACCGCTCGGACGTGTACCTGGCCGCCAACGGCGCCAGGCCGCAGGCGCTGCTGGTGCCGCTGGGCAAGGTCGCCGAGCACAACGTTCGGGTGACCTTCATCGCGAACCTGCTGGCCTCCGGCGGGATCGAGTCGGTGAACCCGGGCCCGCTCGAGGTCGACGGCATCGCCGCGGCCGCGCAGGAGTCCGGCGCGCCGATCGCGGTGCTCTGCGGCTCGGACACGCGCTACGCCGAGCAGGCGGGCGACGCGGTGCGGGCGCTCAAGTCGGCCGGTGTCGAGACGGTGCTGCTGGCCGGTGCGGCGAAAGCCGTTGCCGGGGTGGCGGATCAACCCGACGGCTACCTGGCCGCGAAGATCGATGCGGTGGCGGCGCTGTCCGGCCTGCTGGAGAAGGTGGGAGCATGACGACCGGTGAGATCGAGCACGTGATCGGCAGCTTCGCCGACGTGCCGCTGCACGAGCACGCCCCGGAACCGGCCGCCGTCGGCCCGGACGCGGTCTCGCAGTTCGTGGCCGAGGCCGCGGCCGCCACCAACTACGCGCCCGAGCAGCTGACCTGGGCCACCCCCGAGGGCATCGACGTGCCGCCGGTCTTCACCAAGGCCGACCGGGACGCCGTCGCCGCCGAGGGGTACCCGCTGGACAGCGTGCCGGGCGTGCAGCCCTTCCTGCGCGGCCCGTACCCGACCATGTACGTGAACCAGCCGTGGACCATCCGGCAGTACGCCGGCTTCTCCACCGCCGCCGACTCCAACGCCTTCTACCGCCGCAACCTGCAGGCGGGCCAGAAGGGGCTCTCGGTCGCCTTCGACCTGGCCACGCACCGCGGCTACGACTCCGACCACCCGCGGGTGCAGGGCGACGTCGGCATGGCGGGCGTGGCGATCGACTCCATCCTGGACATGCGGCAGCTCTTCGACCACATCCCGCTGGACCAGGTCTCGGTCTCGATGACCATGAACGGCGCGGTGCTGCCGATCCTGGCGCTCTACGTGGTCGCCGCCGAGGAGCAGGGCGTCGCCCCCGAGCAGCTGGCCGGAACCATTCAGAACGACATTCTGAAGGAGTTCATGGTCCGCAACACCTACATCTACCCGCCCAAGCCCTCGATGCGGATCATCTCCGACATCTTCGCCTACACCAGCGCGAAGATGCCGAAGTTCAACTCGATCTCCATCTCCGGCTACCACATCCAGGAGGCCGGGGCCACCGCCGACCTGGAGCTCGCCTACACCCTCGCCGACGGCGTGGAGTACATCCGGGCCGGCATCGCCGCGGGCATGGAGGTCGACAAGTTCGCACCCCGGCTCTCCTTCTTCTGGGCCATCGGCATGAACTTCTTCATGGAGGTCGCCAAGCTGCGCGCCGGGCGGCTGCTCTGGAGCGAGCTGGTCGCCAAGTTCGAGCCGAAGAGCGCGAAATCGCTGTCCCTGCGCACCCACTCGCAGACCTCCGGCTGGTCGCTCACCGCGCAGGACGCCTACAACAACGTCGCGCGCACCTGCATCGAGGCCATGGCCGCCACCCAGGGCCACACCCAGTCGCTGCACACCAACGCGCTCGACGAGGCGCTGGCGCTGCCCACCGACTTCTCCGCCCGGATCGCCCGCAACACCCAGCTGCTGATCCAGCAGGAGTCCAACACCACCCGCCCGATCGACCCGTGGGGCGGCTCGTACTACGTCGAGTGGCTCACCCACCAGCTCGCGAACCGCGCCCGCGCGCACATCGCCGAGGTGGAGGCGCACGGCGGCATGGCCCAGGCCATCGGCGAGGGCATCCCGAAGCTGCGCATCGAGGAGGCCGCCGCCCGCACCCAGGCCCGCATCGACACCGGCCAGCAGCCGGTGATCGGCGTGAACAAGTACCAGGTCGAAGAGGACCAGCAGGTCGAGGTCCTCAAGGTGGAGAACTCCCGGGTGCGCGCCGAGCAGCTGGAGAAGCTGCGCTCGCTGCGCGCCGAGCGTGATTCCGACGCCGTCGAGCGGGCCCTTGCCGAACTCACCCGCGCCGCCGCCTCGTCCGAGGGCGGTATGGAGAACAACCTGCTGGCGCTGGCGATCGACGCCGCGCGCGCCAAGGCCACCGTCGGCGAGATCTCCGACGCGCTGGAGAAGGTGTACGGCAGGCACCAGGCCGAGATCCGCACGCTCTCCGGGGTGTACCGCGACGAAGCCGGAAAGGTCACCAACATCAGCAGCGCGATCGAGCTGGTCGAGGAGTTCGCGGAGGCCGAGGGCCGCCGCCCGCGCATCCTCGTCGCCAAGATGGGCCAGGACGGGCACGACCGCGGCCAGAAGGTGATCGCCACCGCCTTCGCCGACCTCGGCTTCGACGTCGACGTGGGCCCGCTCTTCCAGACCCCGGAAGAGGTGGCGCGCCAGGCGGCCGACAACGACGTGCACGTGGTCGGGGTCTCCTCGCTGGCGGCAGGCCACCTCACGCTGGTGCCCGCGCTGCGGCAGGCACTGGCCGATGTCGGCCGCCCCGACATCATGGTCATCGTCGGCGGCGTCATCCCGCCCGGTGACTTCGACGAGCTCTACGAGGCCGGCGCCGCCGCGATCTTCCCGCCCGGCACCGTCATCGCGGATGCCGCGATCGACCTGCTGCGCAAGCTCGCCGCCGCGCTCGGCCACGAACTCGGCGGTGGCGCCGCGGAATGAGCAAGCGCGTCATCGATGTCGACGCACTGGCCAGCGCGGTCCGCTCCGGTGAGCGGGCCGCGCTGGCGCGCGCCATCACCCTGGTCGAATCCACCCGCTCCGACCACCGGGACAGGGCGCAGGAGCTGCTGCTCCGGCTGACCCCCGAGGGTGAGGTCGCGGCCTCCAACCGGGTCGGCATCACCGGTGTGCCCGGCGTCGGCAAGTCGACCTTCATCGACGCGCTCGGCATGGACCTCATCCGCAAGGGCCACAAGGTCGCGGTATTGGCCGTCGACCCGTCGTCGACCCGGACCGGCGGCTCCATCCTCGGCGACAAGACCCGCATGGCGCGGCTCTCCCTAGAGGCCGACGCCTTCATCCGGCCGTCGCCCACCGCGGGCACGCTCGGCGGCGTCGCCAAGGCGACCCGCGAGACCATCGTGCTGTTGGAGGCCGCCGGGTACGACGTGATCCTGGTCGAGACCGTCGGCGTCGGCCAGTCCGAGGTGACCGTCGCCAACATGGTCGACGTCTTCTGCTTCCTCACCCTGGCCCGCACCGGTGACCAGCTGCAGGGCATCAAGAAGGGCGTGCTCGAACTCGCCGACCTGGTCGCGGTGAACAAGGCCGACGGCAAGCACGAAATCGAGGCCAAGGCCGCCGCCCGCGAACTCTCCGGGGCACTACGTCTGATCCACCCGCACGACGCGCTCTGGAAGCCGCCGGTGCTCACCATGAGCGGACTGGAAGGGCTTGGCCTCGACAAGTTCTGGGACACGGTTCTCGACCACCGCCGGGTGCTCACCGACGCGGGGGAGTTCGCCGAAAAGCGGCGGCGTCAGCAGGTCGACTGGACCTGGACCATGGTGCACGACCAGCTGCTGCGCCGGCTGGCCGAGAATCCGTCGGTCAAGGCGGTGCGGGGCGACGTCGAGAAGCAGGTCCGCGAGGGGACGCTGACCGCCGCGCTCGCCGCCGAGCAGCTCGTCCGGGCCTTCGACGGGGCGTAGCCGGTACGCAGCTACGCCCCAGTTCTCCGCATCGAACTCGATGCAGCACTGCTCGTGCCGCGGCGTCGTGGGATGTACCTCCACCAGTAGCTGTCCGAATGGTGTTCACCCCGAGGCCGTACCGCTGTCAAGGGCAGCTCTCCGCGTCGAATTCCGCGCGGCACTGCTCGATGTAGGCGTTGTTCGAGCGCGCCCAATCGGCGATGCCGCGGATGTGCACCGCGAGGCTGTCGCCGAGCGGGGCGAGCGCGTACTCCACCTGCGGCGGCGTCGTGGGGAAGACCGTGCGGGTGATCATGCCGTCGCGCAGCAGGTTCCGGGTGCTCACGGTGAGCATGCGCTGCGAGATGCCGGGGATCGCGCGCTGCAACTCGTTGAACCGCCGCGGCCCGGAGTGCAGCTCGACCAGCACCAGCAGACTCCACTTGTCGCCGAGCCGCTCCAGTACCTCCTTGATGCCGCAGTGATCCCCGCCACACGGTCCCTGCGCCTCGGTGCGGCCCAGCTCTTCGGTTACCTCGGTGTGCGTTGCCGTCACGGAAGTGCCTTCCGTCGGTCGCCGGTCGTCCCGGTCATGATCGTTGTGCGGCCGGGGAAAGAGCTCGGCGGGGAGGGGAGGCCGAGCCCGCCACGGTCGCGGCAGGCCGGGACGGTGGAGCCGCAATGCGGCGGTTCCACCGAACCGGCGGTGTGTAGGCGCGGTCGGCGCCGACCTTCCAGTCTGGCACAGCCCGGGTCGTTCGCCTCGACTGCCGTTGCCCGTCAGCGCAATTCGATGCCCGGCGCGAGGGGCCCGACCTTCAGCCCCGCGATCCTCCTCGCCTCCCTGTGCTGGAGATACCCCCACACACACCGGGACGCGTCGCATCGAACCACTGCGACACCCGTTTCCGGCCGCCGTTGATCCCCGCGCCCTCTTCTATCTCCCAGACCGGCGGGTCGTCCCGGGTGAGGTCGTTTCCGTAGATGAACTGGTACACGTAGCCCTGGTGCGCGGACAGCACCAGCATGTCCTCGGGGTCCCGCAGCAGGTGCTCGACATCGGCCAGCAGCGCGACCGCATGCCGTTTCGCCGAAGAGTCCACGTCGTGCACGCCGAACGCCGTCCCCGCGAACCACCGCCCCGGCCGGTCGCCGACCAGTCGGAGAACGGCCCGGACCGCCGCCGGAACTTCGCCCACTCCCTGCTCGGCGGCGAATCGGTCGATCTGGTCGTCGGAGGCTCCCCGCACGGAGTCGCGGCGGAGCCCCTCCGCGATGACCGCCTCGAAGGTCGCCCTGATCCGCTCATCCCACCGATCGGGGACGACCGTGGGGTTCGGGTTCGGCCGGATTCGGATGGTGTCGTCCATGGCCACTTCGACCGAGGGCAGGAAACCGATTCTGCCGTCCGCCTTGTAGGCGACCGTCGCGGGAGCGCCGACGGCGCAGACCGGCTCGAAGCGTGCCCGCACGAGTTCGAGCGCTTCGCTGTAGTCGATCGGCACGTCGTCACCGGCCATCGAGATCGAAGAGCCGGGCACCGTTGTCGTGCAGCACGTTCCGCACCCACTCGTCCCCGAGTTCCAATCGCTCCAGCACCTCGGCGGCGTGCGAGTACGGATAGGGGATGTTCGGGAAGTCGCTGCCGAACAGGATCCGATCGCCGAGGTCGCGGACCCGCCCGTACTCGGAGCGCGGGAACGGGGCGTTCGCCTCGCTGAAGTCGGTCCAGACCATGGTGGTGTCCAGTCGGACGTCCTCGTATCGCGAGGCGAGATCGAGGAACTCGGTGTACTCCGGGGTGCCCATGTGGGCGATGATCAGCGGCAGGCGGGGGAACCGGCGGAGGACGTCGGCGATCCGGTCCGGGCCGGTGAACTCGCCGGGGGCGGGGCCGGAGCCGCAGTGGATCACGACGGGCACGCGGGCGTCGGAGAGGATGCCCCAGACCGGGTCGAGGAGCGGGTCGTCGGGGGCGAAGGCGCCGACCTGGACATGCACCTTGAAGACCCGTGCCCCGGCTTCGACAGCCTCGGCTACGTAGGTTTTCGCCTCGGGCTCGGGGTAGCAGGTCGCGGTGTGCAGGCAATCGGGGGTCACCGCGGCGAACTCGGCGGTCCAGGCGTTGAGCCAGGCCGCCATCTCCGGCTTGTGCGGGTACACCAGCGAGGTGAAGGCGCGCACGCCGAACGAGCGCAGGGTGGCGAGCCGCTCGTCCTCGCCCGCCCGGTAGGTGATCGGCCACTCCCGCCCGGTCAGCGGCCCGACCTGGTCGAAGTACGCCCACACCTTGCGCATGACGTTGTGCGGCATGAAGTGCGTGTGCACATCGACGATGCCGGGAATGCCGAGACGGCTCCGCAGGGCGGCGAGCTGATCGGCTTCGGTCACGATTCCTCCTGGACAGCCTTGGCGAAGTCGCCGACCCGCTCGATGAGCCGGGTGAAGAAGCGCTCCGGATCGGTGCCGACCACGATGTCGGCATTGGGCTCCCGGCCCCACATCCCCGCCCAGTCGGCGACCGTCGTGCCGCGGGTGAGCGCGCCGGTGAGCTCGACCGCGACGGTGGCGGGCCGGGTGACGGCGAGCGCGGGGTCGAGGGTGACGGCGGCGGCGAACGGGTCGTGCATGTGCGCGAGGTAGCCGAGGTCGTAGGAGCGGTGGAAGTCGAAGTAGAACCGGACGGCATCGGTCAGGTGGCGCACGATGGGATTCGAGGTGACGCTGCGGAACGCGATCGGGTCGTCCGGCCCGACCGTCTCGACCGGTGTGCTGCCCGCCCGCTCGGCGAGCCGGGCGAGGTGCCCGGGCCGCATCTCGATGGTTTCGGTGATGTCGAGCCCGCACACCAGCGGACGCTCCGGTGCCCCGGCGAAGGCGTCGAAGACCTCGGCGGCGGCCTCGGGGTCGACGTGGATGTTCCACTCGGCGGTCGGGGTGGTGTTCCCGGGGTGGTTGAAGGCGCCGCCCATGATCACCAGGCGGCGCAGCAGCCGGGGGAGCGCGGGTTCGGCGCGCAGCGCGAGTGCCAGGTTGGTGAGCGGGCCGGTGCAGAGGCCGGTGATCTCGCCGGGATTCGCGCGCACGGTGTCCACCCAGAGCTCGGCGGCGCTGCGCGGGGAGAGCGCGCGGGTGGTCGGCGGGAGTTCGGCGTAGCCGACGCCGTGCGGGCCGTGCGTGTCCTCGGTGGTGCGCAGCGGGATCGCCAGCGGGTCGGCGGCGCCCAGCGCGACCTCGATCTCCGGCGCCCGGCACACGTCCAGCCAGGCCAGGTTGTTGGCGGCGACCCTGGCCGCCGCCACATTGCCCGCGGTGGACGCGATCCCGACGATCTCGGACTCCGGCGAGGCCAGCAGGTAGAGCAGCGCCAGTGAGTCGTCGATCCCGGTGTCGACGTCGAGCAGAATCCGCACGTGGCGAGCCTAGCCGGGCGGTCGTGGCCGCTTTCGCGGTCGTCGCGCGGACGGCGGCTCAGCGCAGCGCGACCGCCCACTCCAGCGGCGACGACCCGTACTTCGGCGCGGGCCACGGGTACTCGGGGTACTCGACGAAGGCGGGCCGCGCGGTGGTCGCCCCGCCGCCGGTGATGGTGTGCTCCGGCGCGGCCGGAGTTGCGGCCGGGTGCCGCGGCGTCCGGTCCGGCGCGGTGAGCAGCCAGGAGGCGGTGCGGGCCAGCGCGGCGCGCACGTCCCGGCCGGAGCCGTCGACGGTGCGCAGCGCGAGCGCGTCCAGGATGCCCGCGGCGAGCAGGTAGCCGGTGGCGTGGTCGAGCGCCTGGGCGGGCAGCGTGCCCGGCGCCACCTCGGCGCCCTCGAGCACGGCGATCCCGGTCGCCGCCTGCACGATGGAGTCGAAGCCGCGCCGCTCGCCCCAGGGCCCGTTCTCGCCCCACGCGCTCACCCTGGCGTGGATCAGCCCGGGCCGCACCGATGGGTCGATGCCGGCGAATTCCAGTGCGCCGGGCCGGTACCCGGTGACCAGCACGTCCGCCTCGGCCAGCAGCTCGTGGAAGCGGTCCAGGTCGGTGCGCAGGTCGAGCAGCGCGGAGCGCTTGCCCTGGCAGGTGTCGGCGAAGACCAGCGGGATCTCCGGCAGCTGCGGCGGGTCGATGCGCAGCACGTCGGCGCCGAGCAGCGCCAGCGCCCTGGTCGCGACCGGGCCGGAGATCACCCGGGTCAGGTCGAGGACCCGCAGCCCGTGCAGCGGGCGCACCGGGTCGGTGCCGAGCCCGACCCGGTCGCCGCCGATATCGGTGCGCCGGTCCATGGCGACCAGCGGCCCCGCGGCGGCGGCGCGGCCCGGCTCGCTCTGCGCCCACTCCTCCTCGGTGCGCACCCGGACCACGATGGCGCCGTGCTCGGCGGCCCGGTCCTCCAGGTCGCTCGCCCGGTTCATCGCCAGGTGGGTGACGGCGAGGTCGGTGCTCGCGTCGGCGGGCAGCCCGAGCGCGGAGAGCAGCGCGGCCCGGTGGTGCGGGTAGTTCGCGTGCGTGCGGATCCAGCCGTCGAAAGTCGGGAAGAAGCCGGAGAGGTCGCCGAAGGCGCTCACCGGCTCCCCGGTCAGCCGGAGCACGTGGTCCGAGGCGAAGGCGGTGCTCACCCGCGCCGGGTCGAGCTTGATCGGCGCGGTGGGCAGGCCGCGCACCGCGCGCAGGCGGTTGGCGGCGGCGGTCACGGCGGTCAGCGAGCCCGCGGCCAGGGTCCAGACCGGCAGCGTCGCGGCGAGGTGATTACCCGCCTCGACAGCGGCGGCGGCGCCGGAGGGGGTGATCCCGATCCCGGTCTCGTAGGCATGGACCAGCGGGTCGTGCGTGTTCACCGGCACGGAACCCCCCTCTGCGACGTGCTCGTGACTCACGAGGGGTCATCGTTCCACAGTGAGCGACGCCGTGTCGCGGTGGAGTGGGCCGTGTCTCGACCGCGAACACCGGTGGGCGGGAAAGGTTCATCTCAGCCCTCGGCGAGCGCCGCGATGTGCTTGAGCACGTCGGGGTAGCGCTGCGTGTGCGCGCCGCCGTCCAGCGCGATGTTCGAGCCGGTCATCCAGCCCGCCGCGGGCGATGCCACGAAGGCGACCGCCGCCGCGATGTCCTCGGTGGTTCCGGCCCGGCCGAGCGGGGTGTTGGCCACGAAATCCTCGACAAGCCCCGGCACCAGCGCCGCGCCCTCGGTGAGCGGGGTCGGCACGAAACCGGGGGAGATGGCGTTGACCCGGATGCCGCGCGGCCCGAGCTCCAGCGCCGCCACCTCGGTGAGCATGGCGACGCCCGCCTTGGCCGCGCAGTACGCGCCCATGGCGACTCCCGGCTGGGTGGCGTTCAGCGAGGCGATGAGCACGATCGAGCCGCCCGGCCGCAGCGCGGGCGCCGCGTGCTTGACCACGAGGAAGGCGCCGGTCAGGCAGACGTCGACGGTGGCGCGCCAGTCCTCGGCGGCCAGGTCGGTGAGCGGGCCGGGCCGGGAGATGCCCGCGCA
This sequence comes from Nocardia sp. NPDC057353, assembly GCF_042667085.1. Lineage (NCBI taxonomy): Bacteria > Bacillati > Actinomycetota > Actinomycetes > Mycobacteriales > Nocardiaceae > Nocardia > Nocardia sp. NPDC057353. Next base: position 14,741 of record NZ_JBHVAK010000036.1, on the reverse strand, counting down.
GTCCACCACGGTGTCGATCCCGCCGTGCCGCTCGGCGACCGTCGTGATCAGCGTTCGCACGCTCGCCTCGTCGGTGACCTCGACCGGCAGCGCCTCGACGCCGAGTTCGGCGGCGTACTTCCGCGCGTCCTCCTCGTTCCGGTCGGCGATCACCACGGTCTCGCCGTCGGCGTGCAGCCTGCGCACGGTGGCCAGCCCGATGCCGGACGCGCCGCCGATCACGATGCTCACCCGATCGGTCATAGTCGTTCCCCGTTCTGTGTGGACAGTCTTCCGCACAGGTGTACAGCATGGGCCCCGCGGGCGCGCCGAAACCGGCCCGCGCGGCCGGGGCGCCCGCGGTCGGCGTCGCCGCACCGGACGGTCGCCGCGAACCGGTTCGGTGCACCGCGTTCCGACGACGGCCGGGATGTCGGAGCGCTCGTGTAGCTTCGCCCCGTGACCCTCGAAGCGACCGCGTGGCTGCGGATCCTGCGGGCCGAGCCCGCGGCCGCCAGGAGCCTGGTGTGCTTCCCACCGGGCGGCGGCTCGGCGTCCGCCTACCGGGAACTGGCGGGCAGCCTCGCGCCGGGCACCACGGTGGCCGCGGTGCAGTACCCCGGCAGGCAGGACCGCTTCGGCGAGCCGCAGGTCGAGAGTATCGCCGCGATGGCCGACGCCGTCGCCGAGGACCTGATCCGACTGCCGATCGAGCCCGGCGTCGCGCTGTTCGGGCACAGCATGGGCGCCACCGTCGCCTTCGAGACCGCGCGCAGGCTGAGCAGCGCCGGGCGCGGGCCGACGGTGCTGTTCGTTTCCGGCCGACCCGACCCGACCTTCGTGGAACCCGGCGCGCTGCACGCGGCCCCGGACTCCGCGCTCATCGCCGACCTGGAGCGGCTCGCCGACGACCCGGCCTCGGTCGCGGTGCTGCGGGACGACCCCGGCCTGGCCGAGCTGGTACTGCCCGCGGTGCGCGCCGACTACCGCGCCGTCGAGACCTACCGCTACCAGCCGGGCGAGCCGCTGCGCTGCCCGGTGATCGCCCTGGTCTCCGACGCCGACCCGACCACCACCCCGGAGCAGGCCGACGGCTGGCGCGAGCACACCGCGGGGCCGTTCGAGCGGATCGTCTTCCCCGGCGGGCACTTCTACCTGGACGCCGCGGTGGCCGAGGTGGCGGCCGCGGTCTCGTCCCGGCTGCGCTGACCGGTACCGCCTGGCGCCGGGGCTCCGTGCCCGGTGATCGTCACCGGGGGATGAGCCAGATCGCCAACCCGAACCCGCACAGCGCGATCAACCAGCGCAGCGGCCGCGCGGGCAGCACCTTCACCACCGCCGGGCCGCACCACCCGCCCGCGAACGCGCCGATCGCCATGGCGGGCGCCGCCACCCAGTGCACCGGCCCGAACAGCGCGAAACCCAGCGCGGCCACCAGATTCGCGATCCCGAGCAGGTAGCTCTTCATGATGCTCGCCCGCCAGATGTCGGAGGCGGTGGCGATCAGCACCAGCGCCAGGATCATCACCCCGGCGCCCGCGCCGAAGTAGCCGCCGTAGATCGCGATGAGCACGATGCCGACCGGGTACGCGCGCGGGAACGTCCGGTCACCGGCCAGCTCGCGCAGCTTGGGTTGCAGCAGCAGGCTCAGCGAGGCCGCCGCGATCAGGAACGGGACGGTGATCTCAAAGGTGGCCGCCGGGGTGAAGAGCAGCAGCCCGGCCCCGATCGCGCCGCCGATCGCCGAGCAGATCGCGTACTTCACCAGCGTGCGGCGATCCTCCTGCAGCGCCGAGCCGGAGTTGGCGGTCGAGCCGACCCCGACCGCCACCATGGCGACGGTATTGGTGACATTGGCCGCGACCGGAGGCAGCCCGGCGGCGAGCAGCGCGGGGTAGGAGACCAGCGAGGCGATACCGGTGACGTAGCCGATCAGCCCCGCGAAGAACCCGGCGACCACCACCAGCCCGATGGTGAGCAGACTCACCGGGTTCGCCCCGGCCGCACGATCATGCCCGGAGCCTATCGACGGGCGATGCGCGTCCCGGACCGCCCGGTCCTCGCTTGTGGACTACATCACGCGGCGACCATCGGCGGCATCCGCCTGCGCAGCACGAAGCCCGCCCACGAACCCAGCACCAGGGCCGCGACCCCGACCTGTACCAGCGTCAACGCGCTCTCCGGATACAGCACCCCGGTCAGGTAGTGCGCGATGAATCCGCTGTCCGGCAGCGGCGCCTCGCCACCGCGCTCCCTGGCCCAGCTCTCCAGTGCGGTCAGCGGACAGTCGTAGCCGATGAGAATCCCGCCGAACCCCCAGGCGACCGCCGCGATGTGCAGCCAGATGGTCCGCGGCCACCGCCACGCGAGGAATCCACCGGCCACCACGTACCCCACGAAGGCGTAGTGCACGACCATCGTGCTATCGGCGAGCAGGCGAAACAGCATGAAACGAGCCTACGCGCGGCCGTCCCGTCTGCCATGAGCATTTCTACCGGGTCACGGCGTGGTCCGCGAGCCCACCGTGTGCACGATGACCACCTGCGGATCCCACGGCACCAATTCGGCGACGGCGCGGCGCAGTTCGGCGGTGTCGGGCAGCTGCTCGGGCCCGAGGACGGAGACGGTGGCGGTGTGGCCGTGCACGGTGACATCGGTGACCTGGGCGCCGCGGATGCCGTCGAGCCACGCGTCGGCCGCGTCGGCGATCTGGCCCGCCCACAGCGTGGACAGCGAGTTGATCACCAGCGGGATCGCGACCACGAGCAGCGCCGCGGCCAGCACGAGGTAGGCGCGCCCGCGCCGGGCTCCGGTTCGTTCCGCGTATCCGGCCAGCACCAGCACCACGGTGCTGGTGACGACCAGGGCGAGCACGTTCGAGACGAACAGCACGAACGCCCCCAGCGCGAGCCCGGGCGCGTCGGAGCCGAGGCACACCCCGACCACGCCGAGCGGGGGCACCAGTGAGATCGCGATCGCCACCCCCGGCAGCACGTCGCCGACATCGCGGCGGGTGATCGCGACGGCGGCGACGAGTCCGGTGGCCAGCGCGGCGGTGAGGTCCATCAGCTTGGGCGAGGTGCGGCCGAGCACCTGGGAGTTGGCGAGTACGTCCACCGGATTCGGCAGCACCTGCGCGACGAGGAACCCGAGCGCCACCACCAGCACGGCGCCCACGCTCACCAGGATCAGGCTGCGCCGGATCAGCGCCCCGCTGCCGGTGGCGATACCGAGCCCGACACCGAGGATCGGCACCGACAGCGGCGCCACGATCATCGCGCCGATCACGGTCGCGGTGGAGTCCCCGGCGACCCCGGAGACCGCGATGACCCCGGAGAGCGTGAGCATGATCCAGAAGGCCGAGCGCTTCGCCTGCCGATCGCCGACCGACAGATCCAGCCGGTCGAGCAGCTCCTCGGTCGAGCGGCGCTGTCCGGCGGGCACGAGATGCTGCATGGCAGGGTGTCCTTCCGGGCGGCAGGGCCACACCGTAAACCCGGTGGCCGCCGCTCGATATCACCCGATTCGGGTGATACCCGCGCCCCGGCCCGCGGATAGCGTCGGCCCGGTCACCGCCGCCCGCGCGGTGTCGGAGGGAGCCCGGAGATGTCGGTGTGGGAAGCCCTGTGGCTGGTTCTGGTGAGCTTCGCCTTCGTGGCCTATCTGCTGCTGCTGTTCTTCATCATCGGTGACCTGTTCCGGAATCGGGAGAACTCCGGCTGGGTGAAGGCGGTGTGGGTGGTCTTCCTGTTCATCCTGCCGCTGCTGACCTCGCTGGTGTACCTGATCGTGCACGGCCGCGGCATGGCCGAGCGCTCGGCCGAGGCGGCCCGCCAGGCGCACGACGCCCAGACCGCCTACATCCGCGAGACCGCGGGCACCAGTTCGGCCGCCCAGATCGCCGATGCCAAGCGGCTGCTCGACGAGGGCACCATCAGCGCCGAGGAGTTCCAGCAGCTCAAGACCAAAGCCCTGGCCTGACACCGATCGTGGAGGTAGCCGTGACCGAGCAGTTGGACTTCGAGGACACCACCGATTTCGACAACGCCACCCGCGGCTACCTGGGCGCGCTGAACCCCGCGGTGATCACCGCCGCCGACGGCCGCCCGGTCTGGGACGGCACCGCCTACGACTTCCTCACCGGCGCCTGCCCGGACACCGTGCACCCGAGCCTGTGGCGGCAGGGGCAGCTCTGCAACCTGCAGGGGCTGTTCGAGGTGTGCGACGGTATCTACCAGGTCCGCAACCTGGACCTGTCGAACATGACCCTGGTCGAGGGCGAGCGCGGGGTGATCGTCATCGACCCGCTCATCTCCGCCGAGACAGCCGCGGCCGCGCTCGAGCTCTACCGCGCCCACCGCGGCGACCGGCCGGTGACCGGGCTGATCTACACCCACTCGCACGTCGACCACTTCGGCGGTGCCCGCGGCGTGCTGCCCGACGGCGCCGCGCAGGTGCCGGTGCTGGCCCCCGCCGGGTTCCTGGAACACGCCGTCAGCGAGAACGTCTACGCCGGGAACGCCATGACCCGCCGCGCGGTCTTCATGTACGGCACCGGGCTCGAGCGCGGCCCGGCCGGGCAGGTCGGCTGCGGGCTCGGCATGACCACCTCCACCGGCACCGTCACGCTGATCCCGCCGACGGTGGACATCACCGCCACCGGCCAGACGGAGACGATCGACGGGGTGCAGATCGTCTTCCAGCTCACCCCGGGCACCGAGGCCCCGGCCGAGATGAACTTCCTGTTCCCGCAGCGGCGCGCGCTGTGCATGGCCGAGAACGCCACCCACAACATGCACAACGTCCTCACGCTGCGCGGCGCGCTGGTGCGCGACAGCCGGATCTGGGCCCGCTACCTCGACGACGCCGTCGCGCTCTTCGGCGAGCGGGCCGACGTCGCCTTCGCCTCGCACCACTGGCCCACCTGGGGCGCGCCGAACTGGATCGGCTGGCTCACCGGCCAGCGCGACATGTACGCCTACCTGCACGACCAGACCCTTCGGTTGCTCAACCGCGGCCTGAGCGGCCCGGAGATCGCCGAGGAGCTGCGCCTCCCGCCCGCCCTGGAGCGGCTCTGGGCCAACCGCGGCTACTACGGCTCGCTCTCGCACAACGTCAAGGCGATCTACCAGCGCTACATGGGCTGGTACGACGGCAACCCCGCGCACCTGTGGGAGCACCCGCCGGTCGAGACCGCGCGCCGCTACGCCGCCGACTACGGCGGGGTGGACGCGCTGGTGGCCAAGGGCCGCGAGTACGCCGAGCACGGCGACCTCCGCTTCGCCGCGACCCTGCTCAACCACGCGGTCTTCGCCGAGCCCCGCCACGACGGCGCCCGCGAAGCACTGGCCGAGGTCTACGACCGGCTCGGCCACGGCTCCGAGAACGGCACCTGGCGCAACTTCTTCCTCGTCGGCGCCCGCGAACTCCGCTCGGGCATCACCGAGCTGGACATCGACACCGCCGACCCGCAGATGATGCTCGCCCTGCCGATCGACATGATCATCGACGCCATGGCCGTCCGCATCGACGGGCTGCGCGCCGCCGACACCGAATTCACCATGGACTGGCGCCTCACCGACCTGGACCGCACCGTCCGGCTCACGCTCTCCCGCGGCGCCCTCACCCAGCGCACCGACGCTCCCGAGACGCCGCTGCCCGGCAAAGCCGATGTCACCCTCACGCTCACCAAGCCCCAGCTACTCGCCGCGCTCGGCGGCTTCGGGCTCGACGGAGTCGAGGTCGACGGCGACCCGCAGCTGCTCACCACCCTCGCCGGACTGCTCGACACCCCCGACCCCCGGTTCCCCATCGTCACCCCGTGAAAGCGGCCGGCCCGGCGGGTCGCGTTCAGGGCATTGCTTCCCAGCCGCTCCACGGACGCGGACCGCGACGGCCGCGCAGGGAGTCCACGCGCAGCTGAGCCTGGGCTGCCCGCCTGCTGTCCCGTCCCGCAGCCTGCACCGCCATGCAGGTCATGCGCATCTCCCGAATATCTCGGAGCAGCGGGAAGCCGGACCAGGTCTCGACATCGCGGCCGTACGCCTCCGCGAAGCCGACGTACTGCTTCCGGGTAATCCAACCGAATGAGCTGCGTTTGATGGCGGTGGAAGTCAGGTCCCACTCCGGGGGGCCTATCGAGGTGCGTTCCAGATCGAGGAACAACGTGGGTCCGTCGATGGTCGTGACGACATTGCCCTCCCACGCGTCGCCGTGAATCGGCCCCCACGGCATGCCGTCTGTTCGATCGGCCCACCGTTCCCGCAGCTCCGCGAGGTGGTCGCGAAGCCACCGACGGTCCGCGGGACTCGTCGCGGACGCGGCGTCGATTCGCTGATCGAGCCGGACGAAGGGGTCTATCGCGGGCAAGAACTCCGCCGGCTCGAGCCGGTGCAGTGCGCGCAGCGCGCGAGCGATCTCGGGCGCGGTTGCCCCGCGGTGTTCGGGTAGCTCTTTCCAGAAGCTCACCGGGTGATTGCGCTGGATGACGAAGGTAGTTGCGAGATTTGCCGGTTCAACAGCCGGAACTCCGGATCGGTGCAACCAGCCGGCGATCAGGAGTTCGCGTTCCGCAGCGGCTTCCTGGCCGGGGTTCGCGAGACGGACCACGATCGCGGAGGACGGCAGCCGATAGATTGCGTTCTCCGCGACTTTGATCGGCTCGAGGTCGGAGGTAATCAATCCCACAGCCGAGCATGCGGCTCTAGCAACTGCTTCGAGGTCCTCGTGCTTCATTCGGCGCCCTCCGCGAGATCCACCCTCGTGCGGCGGGCGAAGGTCCGCAACTCGTGGACATCCTCGGCGGCACGCATCGACCGCAGCGATGACGCCCGTTGTACGGCGGTGGACCCGATGCCGGCAGCTTCATCGAGGTCGCCCGTCACCATCGTCAACGACGCTAGCTTGATCATCGAGATCGTCCGGGACCGCTCGGCGTCACCGGCGTGCCCCTCGACGGCGGTCTGCAACCGTCGGCGGGCCTCGCCGCCGAATCGGCCGTGGATCGCGAGGTCGAAAAGAGCATGGCCGGTGTCGCCGGCATGCTGGGCAGCGTCGTAGTAGTTCATCCAGCTGGGATTCTCAGCGGGGTCGGCTCGGCTGAACTGTTCATCGGCATGCCCGACCGCCTTGATGACCTCTTCGACTGCGCTGATCTTGGCCTGGGCTCGTGCCTCGGTGGTGTAGAGCATTGCCCTCTCGGTGGCGGTGAGCCGATCGGAGTAGAGAAACGCCTGCTGGACGAAGCGAAGGCCCTCTTTCGGCTTGCCGCTCCAGATCGCTTGACGAGCGGAGGAGGAGAGGACCTTCGCGCGGAGCTGCCACGCGTCGGCCTCCTCCGCGCATTTCATTGCCAACGCGAACATGTCGGTGGCGTCGCGGTGCACGCAAGCGTCGAAGGCCATGAATCCTGCGGTATGCGCAAGGGACCCGACGGCGGCGAGAGGTCATTGCGGTACTTCGGTGCGCACCCGGCGCGGAGGTAGGACACCGCGACGCGGAGCTGGGTCGCGACCACTTCGCGCACCAGCCCGCCGCCGTAGCGGGCATCCCAACTCGCGAACAATGCCGAGGCGGCGCGCAGCTGCTCGATCTCAGCGCTTCCGACGCGAGTGGGCAGATCGACGGGGGTGGTGTCGTTGAGGAGTTGCAGCAGGCCGTGTGGCGATGCGGCTGCCGTGGCGGTGACAGCGGTGGCGGTCCGCAGGAAATCGTTGCGGTTCACTTCGCCGAGGGTAGACGTGCTCGGCAGCTTGAACCACAGCAGTTCGGCGGGAATGCGCAGGATCTGTGCCCAGCGCATCAGCTTGGTCATGATCTCGGGGGCGGGGCCGGTTTCGATCCGGCTGAGCTGAGCTTGGGTGACATCGAGCCAGGTCGCGACCCGCTTCTGCGACAGCGGCTGCGGACCGTGGAACGGGTGGGTTCGGTAGGCGTAGATGACGCGGCCCAGGTGCCAGGTCGACAGCGCGGCGAGCATATGTTCGCTCCACCAGAACTGCGCGGGCATGTCCACGGGTTCATCGACGGTTACCGGTGCGCAGGCCGCGCACCACTGCGCCGAGTTGTAGCGGCTCAACCGGCCACCGCACTCGACGCAACACCGATCCCCGCTCATCCGCGTCATCTCCCCCGCTCCAACGACGTGAGCCCCCTCAGATTCATTCGACGCTAGCACCGCGGGAAGCACCCGGTATGTGTCTCGCGCATAGCTCGGATGCATTCCGCTGTTCTCCGATAGCCCCCTCGAGCGCCGATGGTCATCGGTGTCCAGGTAACGAATGTAGAAGGGGCGAAATGACTTTAGCGATAGTTGTGCCGGTCCTCGGGCCGCCGGCCGTCGGCAAGACCACCCTCACCCTGCGCCTCGGAGCCGATCCGCGGCGCCGCATCTTCCGCCTGCGCGAGCATGTGCCGATCGCAGATCTCGCGGCCACGACATCCGCTGCCGACCGGCTCGGCTGGCTCCGCGACAGCATCGTCGAACCGGCGCTGCGCGGTTTCCTCGAACGCGCCGCGGACAACGATCTGGTCGACACCGTCCTGCTCGACAACTTCCCGGGCACCCCGGAGCAGGTATGGATGCTGGTCACCGTCCTCGCTGACATCGCGCCGGAATGTGCGCTCGAGCCGGTCGAGCTGGAACTCGCCGAACGGGCGCGGACCCGCCGGGCCAGGCGGCGGCGCGTCTGCCACCACTGCGAACAGGACCCGATCGCGGACCCTCGCATGCCCGCGGACCCAGTCGCCTCGCGACCGTGGACCTGCGCGCGCTGCGGTGGGCTGCTGCATCCCCGGCGCAGCGACGCACCGTCGCTGTTCGCTGCCCGCAGCCGCCGACACCGCGACGCCACCGCCGCGATCCGCAAGGCATTCAACCGCACCGGACACCTCGTAACCACCGTCGGTGCTGATCAGGAGCCCACCGTTCTGGCTGCGTGCGTCGAGCCGATGCTGATCAGCAGGAGCCACATCGCATGACCACTGTGCCGCTGCCCACCCCGACCACGAAACCCGACAGCTACGGCCACGCACGCATGCCGCGGGGCGCCTCACTACCCCAACCCGACCGCGTCGACCGCGTCGCTTACGGCCGGTTCCGCAACGTCTACCTCTACATCACCGAGGCCTGCCAGCTGCGCTGCGAGCACTGCTACATGGGCGAACGCCTCGACCGGGCACTCAAGATGACTCCCCAGCAGATCATCGACACCCTCACCGTGTGGCGCAGGATGGGCGGGGACAAGCTGACCGTCCTGGGCGGCGAACCCACCCTGCACCCCTTCTACGTCGACTCCATCAAGGCTGCGGCCGGGATCGGCTACGGCCACGTCATCACCACGACCAACGCCCAGCAGCCCGCCCGCAAGAAGTTCGCGAAACTCGAACCACCGGACTTCGCCTACGTCCAGGTCAGCCTCGACGGGGGAAGCCCAGTCACACACGACGCCGTGCGCGGGCCTGGCACCTTCGACATCGCGATGGACACCACCGCCGAGCTCTGCGCCCGCGGTTTCGACACCCGCATCATCTGCACGGTCAACAAGGCCAACGAAGCCGACGTGCTGAACTTGCTCACCATCGCCGACGAGATCGGGGCCTCGCTGGTCAAGTTCCACGTCTTCAGCACCATCGGCACCGGCCACGGCAATCCCGACATGGCGATGACCCCACCGGAGTGGGTCAGCTTCTGCAACCGCCTCGAGACCGTCGCCCCTGAACACCGAACCCGGGTGTGGTTCCAGCCGACCTACGCTCACCGCGACGGCATGGACCGCTACGCCGCCGAGGGCTACCAGGGCTGTATCGGCCGCACCCTCGACCGAATCAGCATCTTCCCCGACGGCCGCGCCTACGTCTGCTCCTACCGACAGCTACTTCGCCCGCATGAACGGCAACCAGGTCGTCCTCAACCGCGAAACCGGAACCAACGAGTTCGACCTGTTCACCCTTCCCTTGGTTGACAGCGCGTGCGGTGGTTGCACATCCTCGGCCTGCTTCGGCGGCTGCCCCGCCGAGGAAATCGTCATGGGCGCCAGCTCCTGCTCGCAGTACCCCGACATCGTCCCCGTCTGCCGCCTCTGGAAGTCCAGCGCCAAACCCGAATAGGAGACCCCGTGATCACTTACGAAAACCTGCTCGACTCGCTGCGCCACCTCGACTGGGACGACATCGAAGCCGTCGACGCCGCCACCCGCAAGATCTTCGCCCACTTCACCACCGGCACCTACCTCGTCCGACGCGGACTGACCGCGATCCGCGAGACCCCGCGCCTGATGGCGCTCTGCGAGCACTACGACATCCTCGACAAACTCGTCCTCTTCGACGACCCCGACACCGGTATCCGCGTCCGGCTCCACATCTTCGGCCCCGGCTACCACGACCGCCCGCACAACCACCGCTGGACCTACTCCAGCCACATTCTGCGCGGCGAATACCGCCACCGCATCTACCGGCCCGCCGATCTGCACGATGGGCTCGACCCGGCCGGCCTCGACGCCGTGATGGTCCGCCAGGAACAGCCCGGACTGAGCTACACCCTGCACCACAGCGCCATCCACGCTGTCGTCGCCGAACCCGGAACCGTTTCGCTCGTCGTGCGCGGGCCAGCCATGACCGATCGATTCCTGGTCATGGACAACAGGACCGGACAGGCCTGGTGGCAGTACGGCTCGGCCAAGGAGACGCCCGAGATCGCCCGCGCCAAGCGCATGTCCGGCGACCGGTTCCGCGAGCTGATCGACTTCCTCACGGAGTGGAAGATCATCTGAGCGAGACGATCTGCGGGCGCCGTCAACAGCGGCGGCGCCCTTTGGGGCTGCTACCAGCCGTAGACCGAGAAGTGGCGCTCGGCAGCGATGTGCTGCAACGCTTCCCGGCAGTACGGGATCATCCGCTCAGGCAACGCGTCGAGCGCGAACCACGCCAACTCGTCGCACTTGTTCGGCTCCCGGTTGAACGGCTGCTGCTCAACCAACCGCACACGGAAGAAGAACGCCACCCGTCCACCCGAGGACGAATTGTGCATAACGTGAGCGAACTCGGCGACCGACGTATCCACCGTCACTCCGATCTCCTCTTCCGCCTCCCGTGCCAGGGCATCCACCACTGACTCACCGGTCTCCAGATGGCCGGACGGTACGTGATACGCCTCGTCCTCGTACCCGGTGTTCGCGCGCCGACCGAACAGCACGCGCCCCTCATCGTCGGTGAGCAGAAGATGCACGTCCCCGATCACCTTGTGCCGCTCCACACCGGCCACCGCCATCGTTCAGCCCCTATCCGTCGTATCCGCGCCCAGCGTGGGCGACGCGAGCACACCGTAAGCCTGCTGCCATCGCCCTCGTATGCGTCCGGCGCATACCACCGGAACCACCCCTGATTGGGAGACACATGAAGAATCTGCCCTGCCGCCCTGACGCGACCAAGCACTGCTACCCACCGCCGTGGTCACCCATCGAGAAGGCTTCCGAGGAATTGCTGCTACACACGGCGGCGGCGATGCGCGAAGCGTGGCCGGAGCTGACCGACACCACCTCCGCATTCGCTTGGTGAATGCGCGTCAGGAGTCCACTGCTCGACCCGACGAGCCGGATGTGTGGTTGGTACTCACTATCGGTGGCTTCGAGTTTCGATTCGTCGCCTGCCTCACAGCGGCACTGGTGTTCATCTGCGACCTGCAACATCACCGCCTCGCCGACACTGTCCGGGTGAGTGACTGCGGCGCTCCCCATACCGATCGTCTGCCGAACGAGAGGCTTTTCCTCGAGCCCTGATCAGGGCAGCGAGCCTGGTCGTGGTCCGCCGAGTTTCGAACCGCAATACGGCTATGTTCCGGTACCCCGTGTCCGGGAGTCGAGAACCAATCTGTAATTCGGGCGGAATTTTCGCTTCACCAGGGAGACGGTTCGTAGTCCTTGAGGAAGCAGCCGAAGAGATCGTCCCCCGATTCTCCACGCACGATCGGGTCGTAGACCCGGGCAGCCCCATCGACCAGGTCGAGCGGCGCGTGAAACCCCTCCTCGGCGAGCCGGATCTTGGTGTGATGCGGCCTTTCGTCGGTAATCCACCCGGTATCGACCGCGGTCATCAGAATCCGGTCGGTCTCGAACATCTCCCGAGCGCTGGTGCGCGTCAGCATGTTCAGCGCCGCTTTCGCCATATTCGTATGCGGATGCCCCGGCCCCTTGTACCCGCGGCTGAACTGGCCCTCCATGGCCGACACGTTCACCACGTACTTCCGCCGCGCAGCGGCCGCTGCCATGGCCGGGCGCAGCCGGGAAACCAAAATGAACGGCGCGACCGAATTGCAGAGCTGGACCTCGAGCAGTTCGGTGGTCTCCACTTCGGCGACCGTCTGCACCCAGCTGTTGGTGTGCGTGATGTCGGGAACCAGCCCACCTGCGTCAATGGCAACTCCCCGCGCGATCCGCTCGGGCGTAGCCGACCCCGCCACCAGCGCGAGCTCGGCGACATCAGCGGCGGTCAATTCGGGCGCGAGCGCGGCGGTGAGCGCGGTCGGGTGCTGCTGCACGCCGGAACTCAGCGTCATCACATCGGGGCGCGGCCCGGAGGGCAGCGGCGCCGCTTCGGCCTCGACCAGCGCGCTGTAGGCGCCGGTGGTGCGCCGCACGGTCTGCGCGGCGTTGTTGATCAGAATGTCGAGCGGTCCCTGCGCCGCCACATCATCGGCCAGCGCGATTACCTGCCCCGGATCACGCAGATCGATCCCGACGATCCGCAGCCGGTGCAGCCAGTCCGCACTGTCCTCCATGGCGCTGAACCGCCGCACGGCATCGTTCGGAAACCGCGTGGTGATGGTCGTGTGCGCACCGTCGCGCAGCAGCCGCAGCGCGATGTACATCCCGATCTTGGCGCGCCCGCCGGTGAGCAGCGCCCGCCGCCCGCTCAGATCGGTCCCCGCGTCCCGCTTGGCATGGCTGCGAGCAGCGCACTCCGGGCAGAGCTGGTGGTAGAAGGCGTCCACCCGCGTGTACCGCTGCTTGCAGATGTAGCAGGGCCGCGGCCGCAGCAGGGTGCCCGCGCTGGCCCCGGCGGCGGTGGAGGTCAGCCGAATCCCCGCGGTCTCGTCATCGATCCGATTCGGCGACCCGGTCGCGGTGGCGGCGACGACGGCCTTGTCGGCGGAGGCGACGGCTTCGCGAACAGCGTCCCGCCGCGCCTGCTTGAGCTTCTTGAACATGTGACCGACGGCCCGCTGCACGACCAGCGAGTCCGGGTGGTTCTTGTCCAGCCGACCGGCCTGTTCCAGAACGCGGAGACAGGTCGCGAGGTCGGTGGGATCGATCGTGGTTTCGGCCATCGCGGCGGGCGGCGTCTTTCTTCGAGCGGGACAACGACCTGCCCATTCTCCCAAACGCCGCGACGTGGCCCTGCCCACCCCACGCCCCTTGTTGACAGAGCGCCAATAGTGCTGGAATCTGGTGGGCAACCACCCCGAGCGAGGAGAAGAGATGGCACGCGCCGTGTGGAGTGACGACGAGGTCGAGGCGGTCCGGGAGCTGGCCCGGACGTTCTTCGAGAAGGAGGTCGTGCCGCACACGGAGAAGTTCGTGAAGCAGGGCCACCCGGACCGCGCGCTGTACAACCGCGCCGGTGAGCTGGGGCTGCTCTGCACCGGCATCCCCACCGAGTACGGCGGCGGCGGGGGCACCTTCGCGCACGAAGCGGCGCTCATCGAGGAGCAGACGCGGGCGGGCGACGGCTCGCTCGGCATGCCGGTGCACACCTCGATCATCGCCCCCTACCTGCACCACTTCGGCTCCGAGGAGCTCAAGCAGCGGGTGCTGCCGAAGGCCGCCAGCGGCGAGATGGTGCTCTCCATCGGCATGACCGAGCCGGGCACCGGCTCCGACCTGCAGAACATCAAGACCCGCGCGGTGCGCGAGGGCGACGAGTACGTGATCACCGGCTCGAAGATCTTCATCACCAACGGCTGGCTCTGCGACGGCATCATCATCGCCGCCAAGACCGACCCCACCAAGGGCGCGGCCGGCGTCTCGCTGATCTTCGCCGAGGTGAGCGACGACACCCCCGGCTTCAAGCGGGGCCGCATCCTGGACAAGATGGGCGGCAAGTCGCAGGACACCGCGGAGCTCTTCTTCGACGGCCTGCGGGTGCCCGCCGCCAACCTGCTCGGCGAGGCCGAGGGCCAGGGCTTCTACCAGATGATGCAGCTGCTGGCGCAGGAGCGGCTGGTCACCGCGATCATCGCGGTCGCCATGATGGAGCAGGCGGTGCAGCTCACCGTCGAGTACACCAAGGGCCGCGAAGCCTTCGGCAAGCCGCTCTTCGCGCTGCAGAACACCAAGTTCGAGCTCGCCGAGTGCGCGACGCTGGCGAAGGTGAGCCGGATCTTCCTGGACGACTGCATCGCCAAGCACCTGGCCGGGGAACTCGATATCCCGACCGCTGCCATGTCGAAGTACTGGCTCACCGATCAGCTCGGTATCGTGGTCGACCGCTGCCTGCAATTGTTCGGCGGCTACGGCTACATGACGGAGTATCCGATTTCCCAGCTCTACACCGGCGCCCGCGTGCTGCGCATCCTCGCGGGCAGCAACGAGGTGATGAAGGATCTCGTTGCCCGCTCGCTCTGAGACCGGCACCGAGGAGGCGCCGCGCCGCCGCCGGCGCGAGCCGGGCGAGCGGCGCGCGCAGATCCAGGCGTGCGCGATCGACAAGTTCGGGGTGCGGCCGGACGCGGCCGGCTCCACCCCCCAGCAGGCGCAGCGCGCCGGGGT
>NZ_JBHVAK010000035.1:11647-72502 GCF_042667085.1 Nocardia sp. NPDC057353 | reverse complement strand
CCCGGAGGGCCGGACGGCCACTCCTTGAAAGCCACTACAGGCAAGAACCGATCAGCCACATCCGACCCTCCTGGGCCGCCTGACAACTTACGGAGTACCGATGACGCTGCTTCGACGGCTCGCCCGGCGCGCCGACCCCGACCCGGGTGCGGTCGCGCTGCAGGCGCGGGCGGTGCGCTTCGACTGGGCGGACACGCCACTGCACTGGATGCCGGGCGAGCCCATCGCCTCGCACCTGATCAACGCGCTGAACCTGCTGCTCCCCGAGGGTGAGCGGATGTTCTGCGCCGCCTACGGCGAGGCGCTCCCGCTGGTCCGCGACGAACAGCTGCGCGCCGCCATGCTCGGCTTCGTCGGGCAGGAGGCGGTGCACGCCGACACGCACGAGAAGGTGCTGCACGAGGTGCTCGCGGCGGCCGGTATCGATCCAGGGCCCTACCTGCGGCAGGCGGAGTTCCTGTTCCGGAAGACGCTGGGCCCGCGGGGCTCGGTCCAGACGCTGGTCGAGCGGCTCACCTTCATCGCCTGCCTGGAGCACTTCTTCGCCTACCTCGGGGACTGGGTGCTCAATGCCGACCTGGAGGGGTTCGGGGCGGACCCGCGGATGGCCGACCTGTACCGCTGGCACGGGGCGGAGGAGGTGGAGCACCGGCACGTCGCGCACGACGTCGCGGTGTACTTCGGCGCGGGCTACCTGCGCCGGTCCGCCGTCATGACGCTGACCTTCCCGGTGTTTCTGCTGCTCCTGCTGCGCGGGACCCGCTTCCTGGTGCGGCAGGACCCGGCGCTGCCCGACCACGGTTACCCGGTGCTCATGCTCCGGGTCGGCGCCGCCATGTGGCGCGGGGCGCTGCCGGGGGTGCCGTCGCTGCTGCGCAGCGCGGCGAGCACGTTCGTGCCCGGGTACGACCCGGGCGGGGTCGGGTCGACGGCGCAGGCGGTGGCGTACCTCGCGCAGTCGCCCGCCGCGCGGGCGGCGGCGTCGTGATCGAGAGCCCTGATGTCCCGCTGCCCGCCGATCTGTTCGGTGACGGCCGCCCCGATCGCGCGCTGCGCGTGGTGCACGCCCTCGCCTCGGCCCGGCTGCGCTGGTCCGCGCTGACCCATCGCCGCGCGCCGGTCACGGCGGTGCGCGCGGACCGGCTGCCGCTGATCGTGGCGCGCCGCGAGCAGGTCGCGGACGATGTCATCGCCTTCACCTTCCGCGCGCCGGACGGCGGCAGCCTGCCCCGCTGGCACCCCGGCGCGCACCTCGACCTGGAGTTGCCGTCCGGCCGCTTCCGCCAGTACTCGCTCTGCGGCGACCCGGACGACCGCCGCGCCTACCGGATCGCGGTGCGCCGCATCGACGGCGGCGGCGGCTCGCTCGAGCTCCACCAATCCGTCACGGCCGGAAGCTCGTTGGTTGCTCGCGGCCCACGGAACGCCTTCCCGTTCGCGGTCCCCGGCTTCGGGTCACCCGCCCGGCGGCTGCTCTTCGTGGCGGGCGGCATCGGCATCACCCCGATCCTGCCCATGCTCCGGCTCGCCGACCGGCTCGGCGCCGACTGGTCGCTGACCTACACGGGCCGCACCCGCGAATCCCTGCCCTTCCGAACCGAACTCGCCCGCCACGGGACCCGCGCCCGGCTCCGCACCGACGACCGCGACGGCCTGCCCGACGCCGCCGAACTCCTCCCCGGCCTCGCGCCCGGCACCGCCGTCTACTGCTGCGGCCCTTCCGGCCTCACCGACACCGTGCTCGCCGCCACCCGCACCATGCCCGGCGTCGAGGTGCACTTCGAGCGCTTCGGCCCCGCGCCGGTCACCAACGGCGTCCCGTTCGAGCTGGAGCTGGCCCGCACCGGCGAGGTACTCGCCGTGCCCGCCGACCGCTCCGCCCTCGACGTCCTGCTCGAGGCGAGACCGGACCGCCTCTACTCGTGCAGGCAGGGCTTCTGCCGCACCTGCGTCACCCGGGTGCTGGTGGGCGAGCCCGACCACCGCGACGGCGCCCTCACCCCGGCCGAGCGCGCCGCGGGCGCGATGCTGCCGTGCGTCTCCAGGGCCGCGGGCGGCCGCCTGGTGCTCGACGCCTGAACGGTCAGCCCAGTGGGCGATCGGCCCGCTGACCGGTCGGTCCGCTGAACGGTCAGCCCGCGGCGAGCCGCGCCAGCTCCGTTTCCACCGCCGCCACCTGTTGGGCGCAGACCCCCCACGGCCGCTCCACCCCGACCACGGTGTCCAGATCCCAGAGCACGCACCGCTCCCCGGGCCGCGCCACCAGCGACCACGCCACCACCGTCCGCCCGAGCTGCCGCTCCACCGGCTCCGGCTTCCCACGCCCCGCGCCCTCGGGGGAGTGGTGCAGGAAGCGCCCGTACGCCGCGTCGCAGAACTCCGCGTACCGCTCGGTGCAGAGAATGAGCCCGTGCCACGCCTCGTCGACCGCGTGCGAGGGCATGCCGATCATCCGCCCGTCGCGCAGCGCCGCCCCGCAGCAGCGCAGCCACTGCCGCAACCCCGTGACCACCAAGTCGCGCGGCTGCCACGGACAGGTCTTGAACATGGGTTCGACGAGATCGAGCGCCTCGACGGCCCGCTCGACCCGGCCCAGGTCGATCGCGGGCCGCGCGGGCGCGCGGGAACGGAGGAGCGCCACCTCCCCACTGTAATCCGCCGGGCTCGATTCGCGCTGCTTAGAGCCGGTTTCGGCGCTACCATTCGGCCATGATCGCCGTTCTCGTCGTCACGCTGGTGCTGCTGGTGCTGGTCTTCCTCGTCATCGGGTTCCTGGTGTGGCGGTTGGTGGCCAGCGCGCACGATCAGCTCGGTGAGTTCACCTCGTCGATCGGCAGCGGCGGCGGTTACTCGCCGTGGAGCGCCGCCGACTCGGGTGGTTCGAGTACGCACTGGCACGACGGTGGCTCCTCGAGCAGCGATTCCTCGTCGCATCATCACGATCCGCACACGCACGGTTCGTCCTGCTCCAGCGGCAGTTCGTGCAGCAGCGGTTCCTCCTGCAGCAGTGGTTCGTC
This sequence comes from Nocardia sp. NPDC057353, assembly GCF_042667085.1. NCBI lineage: Bacteria > Bacillati > Actinomycetota > Actinomycetes > Mycobacteriales > Nocardiaceae > Nocardia > Nocardia sp. NPDC057353. The sequence goes on along the minus strand of NZ_JBHVAK010000035.1, from coordinate 69,485 downwards.
GTGCAGCAGCGGGAGCAGCAGCAGCTGCGGCGGGGGTTCCTGATCCTTTTCTGCCAGAAGCCAGGCGGCATTATGATTGCTGGCGGTTAGCTATTCGGGCTCATGTGCTCGCCGTGCCGGTGTGCTCCGCCCCGCTCGATCGGGGGTATGTCCGGATGGGGTCGAAAACTTGTCGGAAATCACAATCCGGGCCCGGCGGACCGCTGTGATTCGGCACAAGCAGCGGCAATGCCGATCAGCGCTCCGTCCCGAATGGTTTGGGTGACCGCGGGTTCGGGAAACTCGGAAATACAGACCGGCTACCCGGTGCGCTGTCTCCGCCACAGGGCTACTGTGCCGTCCGTGGAAATTCTGATCGTGGTCGCGGTCGTCGCTGTCGTTCTGTTCATGGTCATCGGTGTCGTGCACATCGCCAGCCGACCCCCCTTGGATCGCAGTCGCTGGGAGAATGCCGAACCCAGGGCGCAGCGCATCGACACCGGCCCCCGGTAACCCTTCGCTCCGACCCGGCGTCCGATGCGTTCGCGCATCGGACGCGGATCACGCCTGCTTTCCCCGAGCGGGCGTCAGCACCACCACCGCGAGCGGCCGTGAGGTCCGCTTCTGATAGTCGGTGTACCGCCCCTGATTCACCGTGTCCACAATCGTCCACCTGCGCAGGTAATCCGGATCCCCCGGATACGTCGGCTTCGCCGTCACCCGCAGCCGCTCCCGCCCCACCTGGATCTCGCACTCCGGCCGCGCCTTCAGATTCGCCAGCCACCCCGGCGCCCGCGGCGAACCGCCATTCGACGCCGTCACCAGGAAATTGTCCCCGTCCCGCCCGTACGTCAACGCCGCAACCCGCGGCTCCCCGGTCTTCCGCCCCACGGTCCGCAGCAGCAGCACTGGATTTCCGAACAGCACCCGGTGCCCCAGCCGCCCGTCACTGCGCTCGTACACCCACTGGTGCGCCTGCAACAGCTTCACGAACACACTCGCCATCGCGGCCTCCGGAACCTCGTGGTACGTCCCTCGTCACCCTAGTGTGGGGGCCGAAACTGGTGTGGAGATCAGGTGAGCCGGTAGCATCCGGTGGCACTCGTGATCACGAGGTCTGGGGGCGGTAGCTCAGTCGGTTAGAGCCGTGGACTCATAATCCATTGGTCGCGGGTTCGAGCCCCGCCCGCCCCACAAATAGCTCTCACCTGCAAAGATAGCGGCGGCAGTCCAGAACAGCGCTTCTACACCACTGTATTGTGCGAGTGGAATTTCCTTGGTCATGGGGCCCGACCTGGATGACATCCGCGAGCTCGGCCAAGTACCACGGCGACGGCGATCCCCGCACCTCTGGCCCGGGTTCGGGGTGTCGACGCACCGGGAGCACTTGCGCAGCCCGGCAGCCCGCTGACCAGCCGGGTGGTCGTCGGATGCCGTCGATCAGTAGTGGTCATTCGCCACCGCCGCCACAATCACTGGTGGAACCGCCGCCGCTGTCTCCGCTCACGGAGTCCCCTCCCCCGCAGCGAGCACGATCGTCGCGCGTCGTCGGGCCTCCGCCCCCACCATCGCCTGCGAGCCACTGCTCGTCGGTGCCGCCGCGGGGCCTGGCGTGGGTCGCGTCCGCGGCCCGCCCCAGTCCCGCGACGCCGAACCACACCCCGGCCGCGAGGGCCAGAAAAGCCAGAAGGATGTTCGAATAGAAGGCCAGATAAATGCCGACCACCGACAGAACGATAGCGATCACTAGCATCGCGGATCCCCCGATCCGACTGGGTCCACAGCCCCGGTCGACTGTGCCGCACTTATTCTATCGGGCCGGAAATGCCGCGCCGCCACAGAACGATCTGATCCGATCCAGCTGCGGCTCAGCGAGATTCGACCTCCATCCGCGACCATTCGCCGGCCCCGCCGGTGCGGACGGCACCGCTGCATCGGCGACGCGTGTGCCGGCGCGGCCCGGCGGGCGTGGTTGTCCCGCTGCCGCTCGCTGTCTTAGGCGTCTCGTACTCGGCCGGGGTCAGGTAGTGCAGGCGGGCGTTGTTGTACCAGCCGGCTGCTCCAGGTCGAGACGTAGGTGAAATCCGCCACCCAGACCCGGTCCGGCGCCGGGGCGGTGCAGTCGCGGTTGCGCATGTCGGTGGCGCGGACACCCACATCGCCGCGATCAACCACTGGCTCCGGGACCAGTGACATCTGACCGAGACAGCGGGCTCACCTCCGACCTCGGAAATTGGAAGCTACGGTCGGCATCGACCCGTGTGTTGCCTGTTCAGTTTCGAGAGCCGTTCACCACGAGCCTACGTGAACGACGCTGTCCGGAGCGGTGGTGAGGTCAGCCTCGAATTGCTTCGGTCGAAGCTCTTCATCGGCCGGGAGGTAATTTCGGTAATGCGCAAGCCGGCCGCCGCTCGCGACATACCCTCCGTCATCCGAGCGAGCAAGCTCGATCCCGGAGACGACAACCAGGTCGATCGGCTGACCCGTTTCGTTTCCGCGCGCATGCTCGACCTCTTTCACTGTAAGAAAAATGGACGACCCAGCACCGGTCGTCCCTTTCACCTCCACCCGCTTCTCCGCCCCGTCGCGGGTGAACTTCAGGTCATACGGCTTCCCGACGCGCACAGCGTCGGTCCAACCCTCGACCCTTTCCAGGTAATCGATCGCCATGTCTTCAGCATGCAACTCCACGGCTTTCCGCTTACGCGGGTCACTGGTGAATCCCTGACCTCCACTGGCGCGCTGAGGAACAGACGGAATCGCGTCCTGACCCAGCGGGACCGAGGGAAGTTCGGTCGCGTCCCACCCTGCGTACTCCAGGAGTCGGAGCAAGTCGTCGTCGGCCAGCTCGAGGTAACGAGGCTTGGCGTGCGCGATGCTGACTGCTTGGAGCAGGTCCTCTGGCAGCTCCGCTGCCGCGATCTGCGCCACCTCGGCGAAGGAGGAAATCGCGAAGCGGTGGGTGTATCGGACTTCGCCGGACTCCAGCTCGTCCGGCCACAGCGGCAGAAGCCCCTCGGTGACGACGCCGGAGTCGCGGCGCGCGATGTGCAGGGTGAGCGACGCGCGGTCCCGCCACAGGTCGGCGTGGGCGCGGGGGCCGTGCGGCAGCCCGTTCACCTCGGAGCAGATCACGAGCCATTCGAAGGGTGCCTCCACGACCGGCCCGTGCCGCTCCGGGATGCCCCAGATCTGTTTGCGGAGTCCCCATTCGACGTTCGCCGTCGCCTTCTTCGGCACGAAGGTGACCACAACCCTGACAGTCATGCGGTGCACCCTATTTCAGAGTTCGAGCGGTGTACGAGGTCGGTGAGGTACGCGTTCGTCGCCGGGTCGGTGGCGTGGATGACGACGCCGCGCATCGGACGCGTCAGGAGGACCTTGTAGACGTTGCGGATGAGGGTGTCGATGGTGTGGTCGGCGAGGGGGGTCTTGCGGGAACTCCGCATGCTCGGGTCGAGGTTGTGGCCGCGTCGGGGGCGGAGGCGGTGGCCGTCGTAGGCGATGTCGGGACCGAGGATGACTCCGGCCCAGTCGTATTCGAACCCCTGGGCCGTGTACACGCAGCCGATCTGGCCGAATCCGCGCTGGTCGGTGGCCCAGACGGACGAGGGGGGTGTATCGCCCTTGAAGTTGTCGGCCTTCTTGTTCCAGGGGCGGTGCCAGCTGCCGATGCGGACATCGGGGACGAGGGTGCCGTCGGGGTTGGCGGGGCTCCACGGCCAGCAAAAGCCCGCGGTCATCCTGGCGGTCGCGCCTGCCTCGTTCTCGGCGCGCAGGAACTCCTCCATTTCGAGCGGATTCGCGGCGACGCGCACGTCGAAGTCGGTGCCCGTCCAGGGGGTAGGGCCGCCGACCCGGATGCCGAGCAGGCGCCGGACCCACTCGTCGTATTCGGCGCTGCCGCCGCAGCGGAACTGGCCGTCGAGGGTGATCTGGTGGACGAGGTAGCCGGCGCGGGCGGCGTGGTCGCGGATGTAGTCGACGCGTCCGACCTCGTCGGGGCGCACCACCTGGTCCTCGTCGAGCAGGAAGACCGGGACGCGGGCGGCGGCCATGAGCTCGTCGATCTGGGGGCCCTTCGTGCGATGTTCCGCACTGACCCAGCGGTTGTTCGAGGTCTGCCGGATGCGGTGCGCCTCGTCGCAGATGAGCACGTCGAGGTGGTTCTCCTCGACCCTGGCGAAGTCGCGGTAGTAGGTGAACAGCTTCTTCAGCTGGGGCGAGCGCCTGCCGGGGAAGCGGCGCATCGACTCGGTGACGGCGACCGAGCCGGTGGCGTAGTGGACCCGCTTGTCGCGGCGCTGCAGCGCGCTCAGCAGCGCGACCGCGATCTTGGTCTTGCCGCTGCCAGGGCCGCCGGTCACGAGCACGATGCTCTTGCGCGGATCGCGCGCGGCCGCCTCGACCCGGTGGAGCACGGTCTCGTAGGCGACCTGCTGGTTGTCGAGCAGCACGTAGTCGGTCGGGGCGCGGAGTTCGTCGTGGACGAAGTCGAGGAACGGTCTGCGGTCCAGGTTCGGGCTGTTCAGCAACCGGTCGGCGGCCGCGGCGCCGGACTTCGGCGCGAAGCGTTCCAGCAGGTACTGCACCAGGTCGGCGGAGCGGTCGCCGGTGAACATCCGGCCCAGGTCGGTGATCGGCGCGGAGAGCAGCGGCGCGACCGAGTCGCGGGTGGCGTTGTGCAGGTAGGCGACGCCGTGCACGGCTCCTGGCCGGTGGTGCAGGATCTCCACGAACTGCTGCAGGTACAGGCAGTAGCCGCGGACCTGCTCGACGGGGTGCAGGTGCTCGCCGGGCATGAACCGGGTGCGCACTATCCGCTCGCCGGTGCCGACGAGTTCGGCCTCGCTCCACTGCTTGAGTTCGACGGCCACATAGCTGTCGCCGCCCTGCGGGTCCACTCCGGCGAGGAGCACGTCGATCTTCTTGTTCGAGGACTTCGGAAGGGGATACTCGACCAGCATCTCGACCATGCCGAGCCCCGCGCCGACCAGCAGCCGGGCCAGGTGGGTGCCGCTCACCGTCCATGAGCGCGCCCGCGCTCCCTTCCCTTTCTCGTGCGTGGCCGCGGCGATCGCCGCGGCCAGCGCGTCCTGCGACTCGAAATCCAGCACTTCCTGCGCCGTCGCGCGAAATACCGGCAGCACCAGCATCTCCCCCTGCTCATCTTCGAAAACAACTGTGCCGACACGGTATCGGGAGCGACCGACATGGTCGGGACGGGCGAACGCGGTCAGCCGGAGGTACGCCGATCCCACAGCAGCGCGGCGAAGGTGAGCAGCCAGGCGCCGACCGCGACCGCTAGCAAACCGGCGCCGAGGGTTCGGAGGACGGTCGTGTCGATGGTGGTCCCGGCGGTCCAGCAGGCGACGGCGGTCATGCCGAGGGGGAAGACGGTCGCCCAGCGGCGGATGTCGTAGCCGGGGCGCGGGCGGGCGACCTCGGCGACCATCAGCACCACGTAACCGGCCAGCGCGAGGGCGAGCAGGGCCAGCACCGCAGGGCGCAGCCAGGAGAGGTGGACCAGCAGCTTGGCGCAGGCCAGGGCGGAGATGGAGAGCGCGCCGGTGGCGACCCACTGATCCCCGCGGCCCTCGAACACCTGGCCGAGGTCGAAATGCAGGAACGCCGCGACGTAGAGCACCAGCCCGCCGAGGAAGAACAGGAGAGCGGGCCAGACCAGCCGGCCGCCGAGGGTGGCGCCGAGGACGGCGATGCCCTGGGTGGCCACGCAGACCAGGAAGGCGGCGCCGGGCATGCGCGGGCCCCAGTGCCTGATCACGGTGGTCAGTAGCACCGGCCAGACCAGCACGGCCACCGCGATCAGCGCATACGCCACCCACGGCACCCCGCCGAGCGCGATCCGGGTGCCGAGCACGGTGGTGGCGGCGACGGCGGTCAGGGCGGGCGGGGTGTCGGCTTCGGTGCGCCAGCGATCGCGCTCCCATACGAACCGCAGCACGAAATCGACGGCGAGCACCGCCCAGATGAGCGCGCCGATGGCGAACCAGATCCAGGAGAGCACGGCGAACCCGGTCAGATGCAGCCCGGTGGAGACGATCTCGGTCGCCATGACGAACGACCCCGCCGCCGGCGGCAGCTCCCGCCACCATCGCTCACCCACCCGGCCATCACACCGGCAACTCGAGCGAAGGTCAAGCAAGCGAGTAGCTAACCGTGTTTTGATGGGGTGGCACAGGCTCCACCGGCACGAGGTGAGGGACCGATGAGCGAACCCGACGCACTGCTGCTGCGCACCGGCAAATTCTTCTCGCGTGCGCGGGTCTCGCCCGATCTGCACGACATCAGCCACACCGGCGGGCGCGACGGCGACACCTTCTACCGGGACCGCTGGAGCTACGACAAGGTCGTGCACACCACGCACGGGGTGAACTGCACGGGGTCCTGTCGCTGGAAGGTCTACGTCAAGGACGGGATCATCACCTGGGAGACCCAGGCCACCGACTACCCGTCGGTCGGGCCGGACCGGCCGGAGTACGAGCCGCGCGGGTGCCCGCGCGGGGCCGCCTTCTCCTGGTACACCTACTCGCCGACCCGGGTGCGGTACCCGTACGTGCGCGGCGTCCTGCTGGAGCAGTACCGGGAGGCGCGGCGCAGACTCGGCGACCCGGTGTTGGCCTGGGCCGAGATCCAACATGACGCTGACGGCCGAAGGCGGTATCAGCAAGCGCGCGGCAAAGGTGGGCTGGTGCGCGCGAGCTGGGACGAGGCGGTGGAGATCATCGCCGCCGCGCACGTGCACACCATCGCCGCGTACGGGCCGGACCGGGTGGCGGGGTTCTCGCCGATCCCGGCCATGTCCATGGTCTCGCACGCGGCGGGGGCCAGGTTCATGGCGCTGATCGGGGCGCCGATGCTCTCGTTCTACGACTGGTACGCGGATCTGCCGGTGGCCTCGCCGCAGGTCTTCGGGGACCAGACCGACGTGCCGGAGTCCGGTGACTGGTGGGACGCCGCCTACCTGATCATGTGGGGCTCGAACGTCCCGGTCACCAGGACGCCGGACGCGCACTGGATGGCGGAGGCGCGGTACCGGGGCCAGAAGGTCGTGGTGGTGGCCCCGGACTACGCCGACAATGCCAAGTTCGCGGACGAGTGGCTGCACCCGCACCCCGGCACCGACGGCGCGCTGGCGCTGGCCATGGGGCACGTGATCCTGCGCGAGTACTTCGTGGACCGGCAGACCCCGTTCTTCACCGACTACGTGCGCCGCTTCACCGACCTGCCCTTCCTGGTGACGCTCACCGAGCGGGGCGGCCGCTACCTGCCGGGCAAGTTCCTGCGCGCGGCCGACCTCGGCGACGACACCGAGGGCGCGGAGTGGAAGACGGTCGTCCTGGACGCCCGCTCCGGCGCGCCCGCGGTGCCCGGCGGCTCGCTCGGCTTCCGCTGGACCGAGTCGGGGAAGGGGCACTGGAACCTGGATCTGGACGGTGTTGAGCCGGTGCTCTCGCTGTCCGACGGCGGCGAGCCGGTGCCGATCGCGCTGCCGCGCTTCGACATCGAGGGCGAGATCCTGACCCGCGGTGTGCCCGCGCGCAGGCTCGGCGAGGACGGCCCGCTGGTCACGACGGTGTTCGACCTGGTGCTGGCGCAGTACGGGGTCGGCAGGCCGGGGCTGCCGGGTGACTGGCCGGAGTCCTACGACGACGCCGCGCAGCCGGGCACCCCGGCCTGGCAGCAGACGCACACCTCGGTGCCCGCCGCCGCCTGCGCGCGGCTGGCCCGCGAGTTCGCCGACACCGCGGAGCAGTCGCACGGGCGGTGCATGATCCTGATGGGCGCGGGCACCAATCACTGGTTCCACTCGGAAACGATTTACCGGACGTTCCTCGCGCTGCTGCAGCTCACCGGCTGCCAGGGGCGCAACGGCGGCGGGTGGGCGCACTACGTCGGGCAGGAGAAGGTGCGGCCGTTCACCGGCTGGTCGACGCTGGCGGGCGCGATCGACTGGGCGCGCCCGGCCAGGCAGATGATCGGCACCGGCTGGTTCTTCCTGCACACCGACCAGTGGCGCTACGACACCTTCCGCGCCGACGCGCTGGCCTCCCCGCTCGGCGACGGCCGCTTCGCGGACATGGCGGCGGTGGATTGCCTGGCGCAGTCGGTGCGCTCCGGCTGGATGCCGAGCTACCCGACCTTCGACCGCAACCCGCTCGACCTCGGCGAGGGCGAGGACCCGGTCGGCCGGGCGGTCGAGCAACTGCGCTCCGGCGAACTGAAATTCGCCTGCGAGGACCCGGACGCGCCGCGCAACTGGCCGCGGGTGCTCACGCTCTGGCGCTCCAATCTGCTCGGCTCCTCGGCCAAGGGCGCGGAGTACTTCACCAGGCACCTGCTCGGCACGCACTCCACACTCACCGCGGCCGAGGCGGCGCCGGACACCCGGCCGCGTGATGTCACCTGGCACGAAAACCCGCCGGAGGGGAAGCTGGACCTGCTGGTCTCGCTGGACTTTCGGATGACCTCGTCCACCCTGCTCTCCGACATCACGCTGCCCGCCGCCACCTGGTACGAGAAGCACGACCTCTCCTCCACCGACATGCACCCCTTCGTGCACTCGTTCAGCCCGGCCATCGACCCGCCCTGGCAGGCGCGCACCGACTTCGACGCCTTCCGCGCCATCGCGGAGCGCTTCTCCGAACTCGCCGAAAAGCACCTCGGGGTCCGGCGCGACCTGGTCGCCACCGCGCTGCAGCACGACACACCCGGTGAGATCGCGCAGCCCGGCGGCGTCGCGCTGGACTGGCGACAAAACGAGTGCCCGCCGATCCCGGGCAAGACCATGCCGACGCTCACCGTGGTCGAGCGCGACTACACCGCGGTCGGCGCGAAGTTCACCGCGCTCGGCCCGCTGGCCGAACAGCTGGGGCTGCCGGTGAAGGGGCTGGCGCTGCGCCCCGATGTCGAGGTGGCCGCGCTGAAGGCCGGTGGCGTGGTGCGGGACGGCCCCGCGGCGGGCAGGCCGCGGCTGGACACCGCGGTGCGCTGGGCCGACACCATCCTCGCGCTCTCCGGCACCACCAACGGCAGGCTCGCCACGCAGGGCTTCCGCACCCTGGAGGGGCGCACCGGGCAGCCGATGGCGCAGCTCGCCGCCGAGCACGAGGGGACGCGGGTCACCTACGCCGACACCCAGCACGCACCGGTGCCGGTGCTGACCTCGCCGGAGTGGTCGGGCAGCGAGACCGGCGGCCGCCGCTACACCGCCTTCACGCAGAACACCGAGCAGCTGCGGCCCTGGCACACGCTCACCGGCAGGCAGCAGTTCTTCCTCGACCACGACTGGATGCACGAGTTCGGCGAGGCGCTGCCGGTCTACCGGCCGCCGCTCGACCTGCACCGGCTCTTCGGCGAGCCGGAGCTCGGCCCGGACGGCACCGCCCAGGTGACGGTCCGCTACCTGACCCCGCACAACAAGTGGTCCATCCACAGCGAGTACCAGGACAACCTGCTCATGCTCTCGCTCTCCAGGGGCGGGCAGGTCATCTGGGTGTCGCCGCAGGACGCGGCGGCGATCGGGGTGCGGGACAACGACTGGATCGAGGCGGTGAACCGCAACGGGGTGGTGGTCGCCCGCGCGGTGGTCTCGCACCGGATGCCCGCGGGCACCGTCTACATGCACCACGCCCAGGAGCGCACGGTGAACGTGCCGCGCGTCGAGCGGTCCGGGAAGCGCGGCGGCATCCACAACTCGCTCACCAGGGTGCTGCTCAAACCCACCCACCTGATCGGCGGCTACGCCCAGCTGTGCTGGGGCTTCAACTATCTCGGCCCGACCGGCAACCAGCGCGACGAGGTCACCGTGCTCCGCCGCCGATCCCAGGAGGTGCGGTACTGATGCGCGTCATGGCCCAGCTCGCGATGGTGATGAACCTGGACAAGTGCATCGGGTGCCACACCTGCTCGGTGACCTGCAAGCAGACCTGGACCAACCGGGCGGGCGTCGAGTACGTCTGGTTCAACAATGTGGAGACCAGGCCCGGCCTCGGCTACCCGCGCGGCTACGAGGACCAGGAGCGGTGGCGGGGCGGCTGGACCCTCGACCGCCGCGGCAGGCTCGCGCTGAAGGGCGGCGGCAGGCTGCGCACGCTGCTGAACATCTTCTCGAATCCGGTACTCCCGCTGGTCCAGGACTACTACGAGCCGTGGACCTACGACTACCGCACCCTGCACGAGGCCCCGCTCGGCGACGACTACCCGGTGGCGCGGCCGCGCTCGCTGCTCTCCGGCAGGCACATGGCGATCGAGTGGAGCGCCAACTGGGACGACAACCTCGGCGGCATGACGCAGTTCGGCGCCGAGGACCCGATGGTCCGCAAGGTCCGCGAGCAGGCCGCGGAGAAGGTGCGCTTCGAGTTCGAGCAGAGCTTCATGTTCTACCTGCCGCGGATCTGCGAGCACTGCCTGAACCCGGCGTGCGTCGCCGCCTGCCCGTCCGGCGCCATGTACAAGCGCGCGGAGGACGGCATCGTGCTGGTGGACCAGGACAGCTGCCGCGGCTGGCGCAAGTGCGTCACCGGCTGCCCGTACAAGAAGGTGTACTTCAACCACCGCACCGGCAAGGCGGAGAAGTGCACGTTCTGCTACCCGCGGGTGGAGGTCGGGCTGTCGACGGTGTGTTCGGAGACCTGCGTCGGGCGGCTGCGCTACATCGGCGTGCTGCTCTACGACGCGGACAAGGTGGTCGCGGCGGCCTCGGTGCGCGACGAGCAGGCGCTGTACGAGGCGCAACTGGATCTCTTCCTGGACCCGGAGGACCCGCTGGTGCGCCGCGAGGCCGAGCGCGCGGGTATCGCGCCGGACTGGATCGAGGCGGCCCGCCGCTCCCCGGTGCGCAGGCTGATCTGCGACTACCGGGTGGCGCTCCCGCTGCACCCGGAGTTCAGGACCATGCCGATGGTCTGGTACATCCCGCCGCTCTCGCCGGTGGTCGATGCGCTCACCGCCACCGGGTTCGACGGCGAGGACGCGCACAACCTGTTCGGCGCCATCGACAGCCTGCGCATCCCGCTCGAGTACCTGGCCGAGCTCTTCACCGCCGGTGACCCGAAACCGGTGCGGGACAGCCTCGCCCGGCTCGCCGCCATGCGCTCCTACCTGCGCGACATCAACCTCGACGAGATGCCGGACGAGGGGATCGCGACCGCGGTCGGGATGTCCGGCGCCGACCTGTACGAGCTGCACCAGCTGCTCGCCGTCGCCAAATACGAGGAGCGGTACGTGATCCCGACCGCCGCCGCGGGCGATGCCGTGGCGCTGGAGGAGTCGATGCTGCCGGACGGGTGCAGCCTGGACTACGAGGACGGGCCGGGGATGGCGGAGCCGGGCCCGTTCGGCGACGAATCCGGGCGGACCTTCGTACCGCTGGCGACGGTGGAGAGCTTCCACGTGCTGCGCGCACGGCAGACCGGGGAGGAGGCGCAGGGATGAAGACCAGGCCCGCCTTCTACCAGGCCGCCGCGCACTGCCTCGACTACCCGGACCCGCTGCTCTACGAACGGCTTCCGCTGCTCGACGCGTGCGCGCCCGCGCTGCGGCCGTTTCTCGGGCACGTGGCCTCGGTACCGCTCGGCGCGCTCGCCGAGGAGTACGTGCGGGTCTTCGACTTCCACAACCGGCACTGCCTGCACCTCACCTGGTGGACCGAGGGGGACACCCGGCGGCGCGGGGAATCGCTGCTGCGGTTGCGGCAGCGGTATCGGTCCGCCGGGCTCGACCCGGCAGGCGCCGAGCTGCCCGACTACCTGCCGCTGGTGCTGGAGTACGTCGCCGCGACCGGCGACCGCGCCGTGCTGCTCGAGCACCGGCCCGCGCTGGAGCTGCTGCGCTTCGCGCTGGCCGAGGCCGGGACGGCGTACTCGGACGTGCTGACGGCGCTGTGCGCGGCGCTGCCGGGGCCGTCACCGCGGGACCGGGCGGCGGCGAGGGCGCTGGCGGCGGCCGGGCCGCGCGGCGAGGACGTCGGGCTGACGCCGTACGGGCAGCTGCCGCTGACTCCGGTGGGGCGGCCGTGAGCACCTTCCTCTGGGCGGGGCTGCCCTACATCACCATCGTCTCGCTGGTCGCGGGGCTGGTCTGGCGCTACCGCTACGACCGGTTCGGCTGGACCACCCGCTCCTCGCAGCCCTACGAATCGACGCTGCTGAACATCGCCTCGCCGATGTTCCACTACGGCATCCTGTTCGTCTTCGTCGGGCACGTCATGGGGCTGCTGATCCCGGAGAGCTGGACCGACGCCGTCGGCTTCACCGAGCACGCCTACCACCTGCTCTCGCTCTTCGGCGGCACCGCGGCCGGGGTGCTGACGGTCGCGGGCATCGCCGTGCTGATCTACCGCCGCCGCACCCGCGACCCGGTGCTGCGCGCCACCACCCGCAACGACAAGGCCATGTACCTGTTCCTGGTCGCCGCCATCGTGCTCGGCATGTGGGCCAAGCTCAGCGAGTCCAGGATCTCGTCCGGCTACGACTACCGGCAGACCATCGCGCCGTGGTCGCGCGGGATCCTCACGCTGCGGCCGGATCCCGCGCTCATGGAGGGGGTGCCGCTGACGTACCAGGTGCACGCGGTGGCCGGGATGGCGCTCATCGCGCTGGTTCCGTTCACTCGGCTGGTGCACATGTTCAGCGCGCCGGTCGGCTACCTGTTCCGGCCGTACGTCGTCTACCGCTCGCGCGATCCGAAGGTGCTGGGGGAGCGGCGGCCGCGGCGCGGCTGGGAGCCGATCGACCGGGCGTGAGAACCGCCCGGTCGATCGGGTTCGGGGTCACCGGCTCGGCACGGAATACGCGCCGGGTCGGCCCGCGTCCGCGGTGGGCCGGAGGTAGCGGTGGCGCAGCTGATCGAGGTACCGCTCGGGGGAGCCGAACGGGTGGTCCTGCGCTCCCTCGCGAGTGAGGGTGAGGGTGCGGTCGGCGGCGATGCGCAGGGTCGTCGTCGCCCGGCGTGGCACCGGCGAGTGCGTGCCGGGCAGCTCGAGCACCGGCGCGGCGGCGCCGAACGCGGCGCGGGCCGCGGCGGCGTCGGCGACCGGCGGCTGCCCGGTCCGGTTGGCGCTGCTGACATAGCGGATGCCGAGGTCGGGGAGCCGGTCGTGCAGCGGTGCCCAGCGCGCGCCGAAGAGCAGCGCGTGGCCCCGGTGCACGGCCGGGGCGAGCCAGCGCGGGTACCGGTCCGCGTCGACCGGGACCAGCAGCGTCACCAGCTCGTCGACGAGCAGCCGGTGGGCGAGCTCGGCCGCGGCGTGGTCGAGCGGGAGCGCGGCTGCCAGCTCGGACCACTGGGCGTCGGTGGTGATCCACACCGCGACCGGCTGCCCGGCGGGGCGGCCCTTCGCGGTGTTGACCGCGGCCGGGACGGTGCCGGTGACGACGTGGGTGAGCGGCGGCGGGTTCGGCACGATGACGGCCGCGCCCGCCCGCAGCGCGGCGATCGCGGCGGCGGTCACCGGGCCGAGGCCCGGCAGGTGGCGAGGAAGTCGCCGAGCTCGGCGTCTTGGATCACAGCGGTGTTCCGGTCGTACGCCTCGGCCTTGACCCAGCTGGGTTAACTCTCGGGCGTCAGGCCTGGAACTCGCCGGACTCCGGCCAGTCGCCGTTCGGCCTGCCCTGCGTCTCCGCCCAGGCGACGACGTGGTTGCAGGCCTCGTGCGTCTCCTCGCCGTCGGTGAAGAAGTAGAACTCCCGCTTGTCGATGGTCACCAGGTGCGTGCTCGGCGGCTCCGACGGCGGCACCCGCAGCGAGGCCACCTCGACCCGGTACTGCACCTGCTCGTCGGTGTTCGCGACGCGCTCCGCGCGGATGTCCCAGGTGGGCGGGTAGATCTGGGCGCCGCGGGGCGGCCGTCCCGCGCGCATGTCCTCGTCGTACTGCTCGCCGATGGTCAGCGGGTGCAGGCTGGCGTGCGCCGTGACCGCGCCGTTCTGCCTGCTCACCACGTAGTTGCCCTGGCCGAAGCCCATCCCGGCCTCCTGCTCCTCCCGGGTCAGCTCCTCGCGGCAGACCCAGCCGTACTCGCAGGGGTGGACGGCGAACGGCCGGTCGGTGTCGAAGAGCTCCGCGAGGTAGCGGCGCACATTCTGCTCGTCGGCGAGCTGCGCCGGGCTCGGGGTCGGGTAGGTCATGCCGGGTCTCCTTCGCTCGGCCGGGGTGTCACGGGCTGAGGGCGCACCCGGCTCTGTCCCACCGGGAACGATAGCCAACCGCCACGGCCGCTGAGCCACACCGGAAGGCTCAGATTCTCTCGCTCGGGTGAACCGGGGGTGTACGGGCAAGCGGCGCGGCGAAGAAGCGGCGGATGTCACAGTTCGGGGTGCCCGGCTCTGTTAACGGCAGTTGTAGCGTGCGTTAACTGCGTCCAATCATATTGTGTACCTAAGGATTTGGCTGGTGACGACCGGTGTGGTCCTGGGTGCCGGGTCCTAAGCTTTGGAGCGGCCGGCGGCGCGAAGCGTGCCCGGCCTGCGGGTCGGCGGAGCGTCAGGAGGTCAGCGGTGGCTCTGCCTTCGCGGGTCCGCGGCGGGCGGCGATGAACCTCTACCTCCCACCCGAGATGCACTGGATCGGCTGGGTCGCGGGTGCGCCGTGGCCGGACGGCCTGGAGGACAACGCCTTCGCCGTCCATGACATCTGGCGGGCCAAGTCCGAGGACACCAAGGCACTGATGTCCCTGGTGGAGACGGTCAAGCAGGCGACGCTGGCGGCCTACCCCGCGGGCACCGGCGTCGAGGAGATCACCGCGGCCTTCGACCAGCTGCTGAAGGGGGACAGCTCCTTCGAGAAACTGGCCGAGAGCATGGCGGCCGTCGCGGACATGGCGTTCGAGATGGGCAGCGAGATCAAAGGCCAGAAGATCACGATCATCGTGACGCTGTGCTGGCTGCTGATCGAGATCGCGATGGCGTGGTTCTCCTTCCCGCCCACCGCGCCCGTGGTCGAGGCCGGGCTGATCGCGACCACGCGGGCCTTCATGGCCGGGGTCGACCAGGCGATCGTCCGCGCCGTCGCCAACTTCCTGTCCAAGCTGCACTACCCGGCCACGAAGATGTACCTCTTCAACGGCGTGCGGGTGCTGCCGACGGCGAAGGGGGCCGCCCAGGGCCTCACCTCGGCGTTCAAGGGCGCCCTCGAGGAGCTGGCCTTCAACAGCCTGGTGCAGGTCAGCATGATCCTGGACGGCTCGTCGAAGGGGTACGACTTCATGGAGGCCGGGCTCTCCATGCTCGGCGGCGCCGTCGGCGAGCCCATCGGCGACGGGGTCATGAAGCTCGCCGACAAGTACCTCGACAAGTGGCTCGCCAACTCACCCGGCGCGGCGGCGCTGATGAACAACGCGTGGGGTGCGGGGGCTCGGGGCGGGTTCGTCGGCGCGCTGGGCGACGGCATCGGCGGCATCGGCGGCAGCATCGTGGCGACGCTCGCCGCCGGACAGAGCATTTCGGACGCGCTGACCCCCGAGTCGATCGTGGGCGGCTTCATCCAGGGCGGTTCCGTCGGTGCCGTCGGCGGGGTCAGCGGCTTCATGGCGGCGCCGCCGTCGTTCGGCGATCCCGCCGCCGGGGCCGGGGACGAGAAGGGGGACAAGGACGAGGTCGACGGCAAGGACGACTGGTCCGCGCCGCCGCCCTACGAGCCGGCCCCGCCGTACGACACCAACAGTCCGCCGAAATACGAGGACATCGTCAAGCCTGCGCCGGTGGCTGAGTCCGGGGGCAGCGGGCAGCCGGTGCCATCGCCCGCTGTCGATGACGACGCGCAGTCGGTGTCCTCGGTGGACAGCCGCGCCTCGCAGAACGAGAACGGGGGCCGGTTCGGGAACAGCAACCCCGGGCTCTCCGCTACTCCGCTCACCACCGCGTTCACCGACGGCGGTCGCAATCAGCCGGTCATCGACGGCTCGGGTTCCTTCGACGGCCGCGGGCAGGCCAACCCGAGCAGCGTCGCGAACGTGCAGAACCCCGGCATCGCGCAGGGGCGGCCGAGCGAGGTGAGTGCGTCGGCGCCGACCCAGCATCGGGCCGGAATCCCGTCGGCGCACGCCGTCCCGCTGCTGTCCGCGCTGGAGACCGGGGGGCGCGGCGGGGAGTTCGCGGGAGCCGCGTCTCCGCACGGCGGGGTCGAGAGTCCGGTGTCGCGGATGGAGACACCGCTGCAGCAGGGCGTCGACGAGCCCGGTCGGGGCGATGGGCAGTTCGGTGGGCGGAGCACCGAGTCGGTGCTCGGCCGGGACGTGAATGTGGAGTCCGGGCCGCGCCCGGTCGAGCAGCCGGTCGGCGACCAGCGGCAGTTCACCGCGGAGCAGCGGCCGGAGCCGCCCGTGGTCGAGGTGCGGACGGAGCACGGCGACGAAAGCGTGCCGCGGGAGCCGGGCGATCTCCGGGCCGAGCACCCGGTGGTGGAGGCGCCCGTCGAGCACGGTGGCGACCGGCAGCAGCCGCAGCCCGGGCTGCACGAGGCCGATCTCGAGTCCTCGTCGGTCGAGCGGCCCGTCGACGGTGAGTTCACCGGTGAGCAGGAGCGGCCCCTCGGCCAGGAGACACCGGGTGTGGAGCCGCAGGCCCACCCGATCGTCGAGGGCGAGCTCACCGAGGGCGATCCGCTGGTGACCGAGGGTGATCCGCTGGTGACCGAGGGTGATCCGCTGGTGACCCAGAGCGATCCGCTGGTGACCGAGTTCGATCCGTTGGTTACCGAGCAGCAGAGCGACGGCTTTGCACCGATCCTCGAGCGATCGAGACCGATCGAGCAACCGGTCGCGAACCTGGACGGCGACGACGCGCTCCGCACGGACGGTGTGCTACCGCCGCAGGCGGATCGCGTGCTTCCCCCGCCCGCCGCGAGCACCCGAACCGGTCTGGAGAACGGCGCCGCGCTGAACACCGGCCCCGCGCCCGGCTCGGAGCGTACGGGCAGCGAGAGCCGGGTCGGGCCGGAACGGTCCGCGGAGACCGGCAACTCGCGCCCCCAGCTGCGCCCGCTGCAGACCGCGGTGCCGCTCACCGGGACCGGCGACGGCACCGGGCTGCCGCGCACCAGGGACCTCGCCTCGCCGCTGCACGACGGCGTCGAACCCGAGCCGGAGCCGGATGCGTCGGAGCCGGACTCGCCTGCCGCGGACGTCACCGAGCTGGCTCCGGTGCCTGCGGTACTGCCCATGCAGGCGGGACCGGTCGAAGTTCGCCGCACGGGCAACGGCACGCGCGGGCAGACCGTGCCCGCGGTCCATCTCGACGGAGCCGCCGCGCGGCTCTCCGGCCCGATCGAAGCGGCCCCGGCGCTGCTGTCGCAACCCGACGAGGTGGCGGCGGGCCCGGCCCCGGAACAGATCCCGAGCCCGGCGCCCGCGGCGAGCACCCAGCGACCGGAGATCACCGCGGGCGGAACCCGACCGAACCTGGACGATTTCCCCGGCCGGTACGGCTCGGTCGCCGACGCGGACCGGCGGGCGCTGCTCGCGGCCTACGGCGGCAGCCGGGAGCACCGGCCGTTCCTGGATCCGCGCACCGAGGTCGACGGACACCCCGCGGTGGGCACCCTCGTCAACGGCGCCGGGCTCACGGTGCCGGGGCGGACCAGGAACTGCCAGGACACCACCGAGCGCGCGGTCGGGAACTTCTACGGCGCGGCCGATGTCGCCCGCCCGGTGATCGGGCCGTCCGCGAAGCTCTGGAGCAGGCGGAATCTGGCGCGCTTCGCGCGGGTGTTCGGCTCGAAGCACGTCGCGCTGCCCGCGCGGACGCCGGGGCCGCACGGTGCGGCGCTCTACGACACGGCGCGACAGGTCATCAGCGCGGCGGGCCCGCGCTCGGCGGGCGCCCTGATCAGCCACCGCGACGACGGCACGCACGCCATCGCGGTGGTGCACCCGACGGAGACCGCCGATCCGGGCGAGCCCCCGCGCCCCGTCTTCTGGGACGCGCAGAGCGGGGAGATGGGGGTCGAGGCGCTGTCCGACGCCCCCCACATCAACCACATGTACCTCGTCCCCACCACGCCGGAGATCTTCGAGGCGGCGCGCACGCACGGCCTGGCGCAGGAGGCGGCGATGCGCGCGCCGGACGGCACCGGCTTCGCCCGGTTCCAGGATCCCGGTACCTACTCCGCGTCGCCCGACGGTACGCCCTACGGGCACTACGTCCTCTTCGCCGGAACGACGCCGGACGAACAGTTCGACTCCTACGACATCGGCACGGCTTCGGTGGCGGCCTTCCTCGGGCACCCGCAGTTCGCGGTGCCGCACCGGGCCGAGCTGTCCGGCGGCATCGCCACCGACCCGGCGTTCGAGCGGTTGCGGGGTCAGGGCAATGTCGAGGACCTCTTCGGGCAGTCGCTGCAGCGCGTCTCGCTCCTGCACAGCGATGTCGCCACGGAGCTGGCCGGGATCGGGCAGTTCATGCCGCACCTCGGCACGGGTGGCGTCGCCTTCCTCGAGGTCACGATGGCCAACGGTGACGTCGAGCCGGTGCTCGCGATCAACCCGGAGCCCGGCCCCGACGGAGTGGTGCGCCCGAAGTGGTGGATGCCGAAGCGGGCGGGCGCGTCGACCTCGTCGGAGCTGCCCGCGTTCCCGGCGGATTCGGTGCGCTCGATCTCCTTCGTCGCCGCGACCGGCGACCAGTTGCTCGCCCGGTTCGATGCCCCCGACCCGCGGGTCGGGTACCCGCTGCCGGAGACCGACGGCGGCGGCTACCGGCAGTTCGCCGACGCCGCCGCGGCGCGGCGCTACGGCGAGACCCTGCGGCGCCCGCTCCCGCCGCGGCAGGAACAGGTGGCGGAGCTGTTCGTGGAGCAGCCGGGGCTGTTCGACGACATCGTCACGACCGACGACGACGATCTCGAGGTCGATCTGGCCCGGTTGCGCGGCGATGCCGCGAGCCGGGACCTGGTCACCCCCCTCGCCGACGCGATCGGCGCCGAGCCGACGCCGGACGGGCTCAGGGAGCTGGTCGACGAGCTGGACGAGGCGCTGGCCGAGCCGCTGCCGGATCCGGTGCGGGTGCTCGTCGGCATCGAGGACCCGGGCGCGCTGATCGCCGCGGACGGGCAGCCCCTCGGTGATCGGTATCCGCAGCTGCTCGTCGGCAGCGAGCAGCAGTACCCGGGGTACGCGTCGGGTTCGCTGGACCTGGGGTCGAAACCGCCGGGCCCGGTGCCGGTCGAGCTGGCGCTGCCGCCGGGCAGCACGGGGCTGCTGGTCGGTGCAGGCGACGATCAGCGGGTGGCGCTCCCGGTGGATCTGGGGTATCGCATCACCGGTATCCGGATGGTCGACCCGGACAGCTCGCCGACCGGGCACTCCTTCGTGATCGAGGCGGAGGCGGAGGTCTTCCCCGGCCCGGCGGAGTCCACCACGATCACGAACACCGCGGCGCTCGGCCCCCCCGCCGCGCTCTCCGTCGACGACTGGGCGGCCGGGTCCGACGGTCCTCGGTGGGAGTCGCCGGACGATGTGTTCGCGGCACCGGATCCGCCCGCGCCGGAGCACGCCCCCGCCGACCCGGAGCTCGCCGGGCCAGCCGACCCCTCGGCCGACGCGGAGATCCGGCCGCTGCCGCCACCGGCGGTCGAGCCGACCTTCGACCACTTCGAAGGCAGGTACGGCAGCGTCGACGTCAGGGACGTGGATCGCCAGCTGGCGGCGTACGGGCCGGACGGTTACCGCCTGCATCTCGATCCGCGCACCAGGATCGCCGGACACCCCGCGGTCGGCTCGACGATCAACGGGCCCGGAACGTTCTCCGTCGGACGGCAGTTCAACTGCGAGCTGTGCGTGGAGGCGAGCTTCACCTCGTTCTACCGGCAACCCACCGTCGCCGCGCCGGTGCTCAACCCGGGCGGGCACGCCCCGGGCCGGAGCGGCGGGGAGCGGCTGGCGCGGCAGCTCGGAGCACAGGAGCAGTTGCCGCCGAATCCGCGGGCGCCGATAGCGGAGCAGTTCGCGGCCGTCCGAGCCGCGGTGCAGGCCACGGGCCCCGGTGCCGCGGCGTCGATCTTCGTCGGGTACCCGGCGCGCGACGAGCGCGGCAGGCCGCAGCTCCACCCGGACGGACGGCCGCGGCTGGTCGACAGCCACGTCTTCACGCTGGTCTATCCGGAATACCGCGATGACCAGGTGGACGAGGGCCCGGTCTGGTGGGACGCGCAGGACGGGTGGCAGAGCACCGAGCTGCCGCCGCACGTCCTCGAGGCCGGTGGGGTGATGTTCATCCTGACTACTCACGAGCTCTACGTAGCGGCATCCGAGCACGCCGGGCGGCAGGAGGCCGCACTGCGCGGCCGGGACGGCTCCGGGTTCGCGCGGTTCGAGCATCCCGGCACGTACACGGCCGTGTCCGGCGGCCCGGCCTACGGGAGCTTCGTGCTGTTCGGCGGCCCACCCGGGCCCGACCGGATATTCCGGCCCATCGACGTCGGAATCGCCTCGGTGGCGGCCTTCCTCGGCCATCCCCAGTTCGCGGTGCCGCGCTGGGGACACCTCGGCTTCGGTACGGCGGGCTCGCCCGTCGGCAACGGTAACCCGCAGCGGATCACGGCCCTTTTCGGGCGGCCGCTGGAGCGGTTGTCCCTGCAGGATCGCACCATTCAGCAGCACCTGGATACCGTGCAGGCGGGCATGGCGCACCCCGCCACCGAGGCGGGCACGGTGACCTGGCTCGATCTGCGCCGCGGCTCGACCACCGAGCCGCTGCTGGTGCTCAGACCGGCGCGCGAGCCCGGTGCGGCAACCGATCCGCCGCCGGTCTGGTGGCGGCCGATGACCGGTGAGATCACCTCGGCGCCACCGGTGCTCGGGACCGGCGAATTCGACGGGATTTCGATGGTATCGGGGTCGGGCCGGGAGCTGGCCGACCGGATGGCCGCCATCGATGTCCAGTCCGATGTGGCGCGGCAGTTCTTCGCCGAGCAGCGGCGCGAGATCCTGGCGGAGAACGCGCCAATTCCGGTCTCGACCCTCGAGCCCCAGCCGGCGTTCGAGCACGCCGTCGATGCCGAGCACACCGGCGACGAGAACGTGCAGCCCACCGAGTCGGTGCCCGAGGTCGCCTCGGCGGCGGACGCGCGGGCCGATGCGGAGCTCGGGTTCCAGTACCGGAACCTGTCGCCGCAGCAGCGGGCGGCGGTCGACCGGTTCATCGCGAATCCCGAGCTGCTGAACGTGCTCGCGCAGACCCCCGATACCGCGCTGGACAGCGCGATCGACGAGACGCGCGGCGCCGACTCCGCATTGGAGACGCTCACCGATCTCAACGGCGGGGTGCTGCCGAGCACGCGGGCGGAGGTCGCCGCCCTGCGCGGGCTCCCCGGGCTGACACCGGAGCGGCGCGACCTGGTGGACCGGGTGCTCGCGCAGGACGACGTGGCGAACCACATCGACGAGCTGCGGGCGGATCGCCAGGAGTACCGGACGCTCATGCGGTACCTGGGCGGAGATCCGACGCGGGCCGCGTTCCGCAGCGATGCCGGACAGCTCGACAGTGCGGTCGCGCAGCCACTGCCGGTGCCGCTCGTCGCCGTGCACGGGGTGCTCGGCCCGGGCGAGCTCTTCACCGCGGACGGCCGGGAGTGGGACGGGGTCGACCCTGGGGAGCTGCTGGGCAGCGTGCAGGGCCGGGACGGCTTCTTCACCGCGGCCCTGGCGGGCGTGAACGCGCCGGTGCAGCTCGAGATCACCGTGCCCGCAGGCACTCCGGGGCTGTGGGTCGGCAGTGCGCAGACCGGGGCGGAGCACGGTGAGCTGGTGCTGCCGCGCGGGACGCAGTACCGGGTGACCGGGTTCCGCCAGGTGGAGCCGGACCCGAACAGCGGGGAGTTCCGGCCTGCCCTCGTGCTCGAGGCCGAGGTGATTCCCCCGGTGCAGGAGCTGCCCGCGGCCGAGAACGTCGCGCCCGCCGCCGGGAATCACTCGGCGCCGGGGCCTGCCACCCAGGTCGCCGTGGCGAATTCGGAATCGGGAGTCGCGGCGGCGCAGTCGCAGGATGCCGCCCCGGCCGCGCCCGCGCAGCAGGCCGGGGCAGCGCCGTCCACCGGAACGCAGCGCGCCCCCGGCCACGCGGTGCCGCTGACGCCGGAGCAGCGGCGGTTCGTCCGCCCGCCCGCGGCCGACAAGACGCCGGGCATGCACGGCAGCAAGGACGCGAAAGCGCTGCGCAGGCTCCGGGACAACCTGCGCATCCCCGGCACGGACGACGAATACGCGGCGTTCCTGCACCCGGGCACGATCCTGCCCGATGGTTCGCGGCTCATCGACCACATCAACGCCCCCGGGATGTTCGTTCTCGGCCGGAACTACAACTGCGCGCAGACCACCATGGCCTCGCTCGCCGTTTACATGGGCGTCATCGATGTCGCGGCGCCCCGGTACCGAGCGGGCCGCATGGACAAGGTCGCGGAGAACTCGGAGTTGGCGGCGGAGCGGTGGCTGAACTCGCTCGGCGTCCCCGCCTCGGAGACGGCGACCGGTGACCGGCGCTCCGCCGCGGAGCAGTTCGAGGCGATCGACGCCAAGATGGCGGAGCTCGGCGAAGGAGCCTTCGCGTACGTCGCGATCCGCGTCCAGGATGTCGACGACGACGGGAATCTCCTGACCAACGACGACGGGACGCCGAAGCTGGCGGTGGAGGGCCACGCCTTCTCGGTCGTCGTGCCGCCGAAGGGGGACGACGAGCCCGCCGACGCTCCGCCGAAGCCCGTCTGGTTCGATGCGCAGCCGGGCCTGATCTGGGGCGATGTCTCCGAGATTCCCACGGAACGGATCCTGGAGGTTGCCTTCATCCCCGCGACGGCGGCCAGGGTCGCGGCGGCGGCCGAGCGCCTGGCCGCGCTGGAGGAGGCGCTGACGCCTGCCGATGCGCCGGGCTCGTCGGCGGGGGGACGGCCCGACTTCCTCGTGGGGCAGCACCCCGGGAAACCGGCGCGGTCGGGAGTGCCCGCCTTCGCGTCCCTGGTGACGGTGCCGGGAGCGCGGCCGGTGGACGGGGCGCGGGCATTCCTGCTGAGCGCCGCCGGACTTCCGGAGATCGCGGTGCCGTGGTGGCCGGAGGCCAATCTCGGCGGGGCGCGGCTGGAGCAGGCGGCCAAGTACCCGCCCCCGCTCTACGACGCGCTGATCGCCCTGTTCCCCGCCTCCGGTCGGCGCAGCCTCCAGGACGACGGGACGACGCCGGTCCTGGACAAGCTGCACGACGTGCACCGCGAGGTGGGAAGCGCGGCGTTCGGACCAGGCTCGGCGGCCATCGTCCGGATCGCGGACGGCGGCGCGGGAACGCTGTGGGTGGTCAGCCAGGCGAAGGTCCCCGACGGCACCGAGCCGACGTGGTGGAACCCCGAGACCGGGGAGCTGCTCGAGGGCGGCCCCCCCGCCCTGCCCGGCACGCACGCCGTCACCTACGCGGTCGCGAGTCTGGAGGACATCAGGACGGCGGCGCTCGCGGTCGACTCGAACGCGCGGCCGATGGCACCGAAGGCGCCGCAGGACTGGGGTGGCAGCAACCTGGCCGACATGCTGAAGCTGCTGTCGTCCGCCCCGGCCAAGCCGGCGACCGCGGCGCCCGCTGCCCCTGCCCCCGCCCCCGCCCCCGCCCCGGCCCCGGCCCCTGTCTCCGCTCCCACCCCGCGCCCCGACCGCTCCGTGCCGCTGACACCCGACAAGCTGGCGGCGATCCACCGGCCGTCGTCCGACGGCACCAGGGGCATTCACGGCAGCATCGCCGCGAAGTCGCTGTCGGCGATGCGGAAGGCGTTGCTGCGGCCGGGGTCGGACCCGGCGAAGCCGGAGTACGTGGCGTTCCGGGACCCGATGACCTACCCGTCGCCGGACGACCCGTACGTGCAGCACGTGAACGCGCCGGGGCTGGGTGCGCGCGGCCGGAGCGTGAACTGCGCGCAGACCACGTTGTCGCTGCTGTCGGCGTTCATCGGAGTGCCCGACGTCGCCGGGCCGCGTTACCGGCCCACGAGCGACGACCCCGGGATGAGTCCCTACGCGATCGCGGAGCGCTTCCTGAACTCGCTGGCGATCGACGCCGCGCCGGACGGCAACGGGGGCAACCGTTCGCCCGCCGAGCAGTTCCAGGCGATCCACGACATGATCGACGACCAGGGGGAGGGCGCCTTCGCCTGGGTGGCGATCGACTACGGGGCCACCGACGAGGACGGCAACCCCCGCCTGAACGACGACGGGACCCTGTTCATCGCGCACTCCCACGCGCTGGCTCTCGTCTACCCGGCGGTCTCGCCGGAGGAGCTGGCGCGGGGCGTCCTGCCTGCCCCGAAGTGGATCGACGCCCAGTCCGGCCAGGAGTGGACCGGCCCATCGCCCGACTTCACCGACGATGCCGTTCGGGTGCACTACATCTCCTCGAACGCCGAGCGGGTGGCGGCAGGGGCGATGCAGCGCCGGGAGCTGGAAGCGGCACTGGCGGCGCGCGGCGCCGATGGCAGGCGGGCGAAGGGCTTCGTGCGGGGGCAGCATCCCGGCCGTCCGGTGGCGCCGGGGTTGCCCGCGTTCGGGAAGCTGGTGGCGGCGCCGGGCGCGCGGCAGCCGGACGCGGCGCGGGCGTTCATCATGAGCCACCTCGGGCAGCCGCGGATCGCGGGGGGCTGGTGGCCGGAGGCCAATATCGGCGGGGTCGCGGCGGAGAACGCCACCAGGTTCCCGGCTGACGGGTTCCAGCAGCTGCGTTCCTGGTTCCCCGGCAGGCTGACCTCGATCGGCAACGCGGTCCAGCCCGCCGAGCGGCAGTTCCGGACGGTGCACGACCGGATGGCCGCCACCACCGAGTTCGGCCGCGACCCGGTGGCGCTGGTGCGCGTCGGCTCCGGCCGGGACGAGCGGCTGTTCGTCGTCACCAGGCCGAACGGGAGCGAAGGCCCGGTGTGGTGGGATGCGTCGACCGGTGAGAGCACCGACGGCCCGCCTGCCTTCCCCACGCCGGGGCGGGTCGACTACGTCATCGGGAACGGCGACGGATTGCTGGCGGCGGTGCTGCGCACCAACCCGGAGGGGTTCCCGGACGCGCCGCGGCCGCCGTTCCGGCCCGGCTCCCTGCGGAGCTGGGCCGCGCTCGGCGCGAAGCTCGTGCCGTCGCGGTGGCGGGGGAGCCGATCGGCCGGTCCTGCCGGTCCCGCGGGTCCGGCGAGGGCAGGTGCCGACCCGTCGGCGCAGGCCGGGCCTGCCGTCGACGCGGCGGCTCCGGTTCCGGTGGCCGCCGCCGGGGAGCAGGGGGAGCCGAGTTCGGTCGATGCGGTGCGTCCGGCGGCGGGCGATCATGCCGTGCCGCTGACGGCGGAGGAGCTGGCGGCGATCCATCCGCCGTCGTCGGACGGTATCCCCGGGGTGCACGGCAGTGTCGACGGCCGGGCGCTGCTGGCGATGCGGACGGCGCTGCTGAAGCCGGGATCGGACCCGGCGCAGCCGGAGTACGTCGCGTTCCAGGACCCGATGACCTACCCGTCGCCGGACGACCCGTACGTGCAGCACGTCAACGCGCCGGGGCAGAGCGCTTGGGGCCGGGCGGTGAACTGCGCGCAGACCACGCTGTCGCTGCTCGCCGCGTTCTGCGGGCTCCCCGACGTGGCAGGGCCACGGTATCGGACGGCGCTCGCGGACCGGGGGATGGGGACAACGGCGATAGCGGAGCGGTTCCTGAATTCCCTGCAGATCGAGGCGAAGCCGAAGCCGGAGGGGGGCAGCCGGTCGGTTCCCGAGCAGTTCCAGGCGGTATACGACCAGGTCGCCGCGGCCGGGGAGGGCGCGTTCGCCTGGGTGTCGATCGAATACGGGAAACCGGACGGCGCCGGGGGGCTCGTGCTCGGTGACGACGGCAAGACGCCGGTCGCCGATCGTGCGCACGCGGTCGCCCTGGTCTGTCCGACGCTGACGCCCGAGCAGCGGCTGCTGGGGAAGAAGCCGACGCCGAAGTGGATCGATGCCCAGTCCGGGGAGGGCGGGGTCGAGCCGCCGCCCTCGCTGCTCGCGGATGCGTTGCGGGTGCGGTACATCCCGTCGACCGCCGAGCGGGTCGCGGCGGGGGCGAAGCAGCGCGCGGCGCTGGAGGCGGCGCTGGCGGTGCACGACGAGCAGGGGCGCCCGACCGGCGCCTTCGCCAGGGGGCGGCATCCCGGCCGGGCGCCGGGGCCGGGGCTGCTCGGCTTCGGGGCGCTGGTGGCCGCGCCGGGTGCCAGGGAGACGGACTCGGCGCGGGCCTTCATCATGAGCCATCTCGGGCGGCCGCGGACCGCGGCGGGGTGGTGGCCGGGCGGCAATATCGGCGGGTTCAGGGCGGAGGACGATGCCAGGGCGCCGCAGGGCTCGTTCGAGGAGCTGTCCTCGTGGTTCCCCGGCAGGCTGAGTTCGCTCGGCGACGGTAGTCAACCGATCGAGGGGCTGCTGCGGGAGGTGCACGACGAGCTGGCCGCCACCCCGTCGGCCAATCCGGACCCGGTGGCGCTGGTGCGGGTCTTCGTCGGCCCGGACGAGCGGCTTTTCGTGGTGACCAGGCCGGTCGGGAGCAAGGGCCCGGTGTGGTGGAGCGCGGAGACCGGCGAGGTCACCGAGGAACCGCCCGCGATCGCGCGGTACGGAATGATCGACTACGTCATCGGCAACGGTGACGCGTTGCTGGCCGCAGCGACGACGGTCGATCCGAACGGCTTCCCGATCGGTCCGCCGATTCCCTTCTCCTTCGACCGGGTGCAGACCTGGCTGGCCAGTACCGCGGGCTACCTGTCGTCCCAGTGGGCGCGGAGTTGGCCCGCCCGGTGGATCGGCACCACCGCCGATGCCACGGTGCAGGCCGGTGTCGATTCCCCGGCGCCGGTCGGGGCTGGTGTCGACGCACCAGCGCGGGTACCGGTCGCCGCCGGGGAACAGGCGGGGCCGAGTCCGACGGGGTCGGTGCAGCCCGCGGGGGCCGATTACTCGGTGCCGCTGACGGCCGACGAAGTGGCGGCCATCTATCCGCCGTCGTCGGACTACCTCCCCGGGATTCACGGCAGCATCGGCCGGCGGTCGCTCTCGGCGTTGCGGAAGATGCTGCTGAGACCGGGTTCGGATCCGGCGAAGCCGGAGTACCTCGCGTTCCAGGATCCGATGAACTACCCGTCGCCGAACGATCCGTACGTGCAGCACGTGAATGCGCCGGGGCAGGACGCACCCGGCCGCAACGTGAACTGCGCGCAGACCTCGCTGTCGACGCTGTCGACCTTCGCCGGGGTGCCGGATGTGGCCGGTCCGCGCTACCGCGCGAACCGGAGCGACCCGGGCATGCAGATTCCGCGGGTAGCGGAGCGGCTGCTGAATTCGCTGCTCATCGAGGCCGCGCCGAATCCGGACGGAGGTGAGCTGCCGGTCGCCGAGCAGTTCAAGGCGTTGTACGACAAGGTCGCCGCGCTCGGGGAGGGCGCATTCGCGTGGGTGAGCATCAACTACCACGAACCGGACGGCGACGGCGGTGTCGTCCGCGATCCGTCGGTGATCGATCGCGCACACGCCATCGCCCTGGTCTGCCCGGTCCTGACGCCGCAGCAGCGGGCCATGGGGGTGAAACCGACACCGAAGTGGGTGGATGCCCAGTCGGGGCGGGGCGGGCTCGAGGTGCCGCCCGATGTGCTGGAGAACGCGGTCGGGCTGCGGTACGTCGTGTCGAACGCCAAGCGGATGGCGGCGGGTGCGCAGCAGCGCAGGGCGCTGGAGGCGGCGCTGGCGGTGCGGGATTCGCGCGGCAGGCCGACCGGGCGCTTCCTGCGCGGACAGCACCCCGACCGCAGCGCGGGCCCCGGGCTGCCCGGGTTCGGGAAGCTGGTGGCGGCGCCGGGGGCGCGGAAAGCCGACGCGGCGCGGGGCTACATCATGAGCCATCTCGGGCAGCCGATGATCGCGCCGGGGTGGTGGCCGGAGGCCAATGCCGGTGGCATCCGGGCGGAGAACGGCGCCAGGGACACGGTCGCCGGGTTCGAGAAGCTGCGCTCCTGGTTCCCGGGCCGGATGCAGGCGCTCGGCGACGGAACCGGTCCGCTCGCCGGGCTGCTCGACACCGTGCAGGCCGCGGTGACCGCGGCCACGCCGTCGAATCCGGACCCGGTGGCGCTGGTGCGCGTGTACGAGGGCCTCGAGGAGCGGCTGTTCGTCGTGACGAAGCCGGTCGGCGACACGGGGCCGGTGTGGTGGAACACGGAGACCGGGGAGAGCACCGACGGCCCGCCCGCCATCGAGGGGGCCGGAATGCTCGACTACGTCGTCGGCAACGGCGACGACATGCTGGCGGCGGCGCTGGCGGTCGATCCGCACGGCTTCATCGCCGCCGCCCCCGTCGCCCCCTTCTCCTTCAGCTCGGCGAAGACCTGGTTCAAGCAGGGGGCGGGGCTGCTGTCGTGGGGTGGGTCGGCCATGCCTGGCAGGGCCGGTGCCGATCCCGCGGCGCGGATCGGCAAGGGCGGCGGCGGCGCCCGTGCCGGGCAGCGGCCGGACCCCGCGACCGCGGATCGGGGCGCCGTCGCGCCCGCCTCGGCCGAGGTGGCGATGGTCCCGCTGCCCTCGGACGACCGCACCGAGGGCGTGGACGGCCGCCGGGATCAGCGCGTGCTGGACAAGCTGCGGGCCCGGATGCGGACGCAGGACGGGCGGTTCGCGGCGTTCCGGCATCCGGGGACCTTCCCGTCGCGGGCCGAGCCGTACGTGAAGGACATCAACAGCCCGGGGCCGCGCGCGCGGGATCGGTCGGCGAACAACCCGCAGAGCACGCTGTCGTTCCTCTCGACCTTCTTCGGGGTGCCCGATGTGGCGGGGCCGCGGTACCGGGGCATCCAGGGGGACCGCGGCCGGAGTTTCCACCGGGTCGCGGAGCGATTCCTGGGTGCACACATGGTGCCCGCGACGTTCGACGCGGACGGTGTCCGGCGTTCGGGCAGCGCGCAGTTCCGGGCCGTGTACGACAAGGTCGCGGCGCTCGGCCCCGGCGCGGGGGCCTACCTGAGCGTGGCGATGGCCGCCACGGACCGCGCGGGCGAGATCCGCACGCGGTCCGGCGGGACGCCGATCATCGCCGGCTTCAACACGCTCGCGTTGGTCTACCCGGTACCCGCCGAGCAGACCGCGGGCAGCCCGCCGGAGCCCGATCGGGGCCCGGTGCTGGTGGATGCGACCAATGGGCAGGTGTGGGAGGCGGACGCCATCCCGAGCCTGCTGGACCGCGTGGTCGAGGTGAGCTACGTCGCCACGACGGCGGAGCGCATGGTCGAGGCGGCGCGCCGGCGGCGGGCGGTGGAGGGCGCGCTGCGCGCACCGCTGGGCGCGCGGCAGCCGGAGTTCGTGGCCGGGCAGCACCCGGGGCTGCCGGTCGAGCCGGGCAGGCCCGCGTTCGGACCGCTGCTGGCGTCACCGTCGGCCCGGCCGCGCGACGTGGTGCGCTCGTTCGTGCTGTGCGGCGCGGGGATTCCCGAGGTCGCGGCGCTGCGCTGGCAGGCGGCGGAGACCGGGGTGGTGCCGCCCGCCGCGGGGCCGCTGGAGCCTGCCCTCGACTACGAGCCGCTGGCCGCGCTGTTCGCCGGGGGCGAGTACCGGTCGCTGGACGAGCGGTCGCAGCCGGTCGCCGACAAGCTGCGGGCGGTGCAGGACCGGGTGGTGGAGTGGTCGGGCCTGCTGCCGGACGACGTGATGATCGCGGTCGCCGAGGTGGACGACGGAATCGGCGATCCGCGCAGGCTGGTCGTGCTGCAACCGAAGTCGCCCGCGGGCCAGGGGCCGGTGTGGTGGGATCCGGTGCGCGGCAGCCAGGTCGATCCGGCGCAGTTCCAGGGCGGCGGCACCGTGCGCTACCACCTGGACAGCGCAACCCGCATTCGGGATGCGACCCAGTCACTGAAGGGCGAGATCCCCGGGGGGCACCGGCCACCGGGACGGCTCGGCCGGGTGCGCGATCGGATCGCGCGCGCGGCGAACCTGCGGCCCTCGGCATGGGGCGGCGCCGCGATGCCGCGACCGGCCCCGGCGGCGCGGCCCCCGGCGGCGGTCGGCGCCGCCGGTATGACCGGGGTCGGCGTCGGCATGCCGTCCCCGGCGGGGGGCCGCCGCCGCAGCGGCAGCCCGGCCGCCCCGGCTCGCGCCTGGCTCGCGCCCGCCGCGAACCCGGTGCCGCCGCCACCGCTCCGCCGCGGTGCCGATCCGCGGCAGCAGCGGCGGATCGAGCGGGCGCTCGGCGCCGGTGACGGCGCGTTCCTGGTCGCCGCCGACCCGAGCAGGGGGCCGGGCGCGGAAGCGCTGCGCGAAGTCCTCGTCCCGCGCACGGACAGCCCGGATCGCCACGACGACAAGGACGAGCGCGCGCTCGCCTTCCTCGCGGGCTTCCACGGGTACCCGGCCGCGCCCGCCTACCGGGCGGCGGGCGATCGCGGGCGGACCGCGCTGGAGCGGATGAGCGGCTGGCTCGGGCCGCTGCGCAGCCACAGCGGGAACCGCAGGTTCATCTCGACTCGGATGTGGGAGGCGCACCTCGCCGTCGCCCACGGGGGTGAGGGCGCGGCGGCCGTGGTCGCACTCCGGTACCCGAGCAGCGCCGGGACCGTCACCATCGACGGCGTCGAGATCGACCGGGGCACGACGACCTTCGCGGTCGTCATGCCGATCGGCGGCAGCGGGCCGGAGTGGATCGACATGTCCACCGGCCGGTCGTACGACAGCCCGCCGGTCGACAAGATCTCGCGGGGGGATTCGCTCGTCACCATCGTGAGCGAGCACGGGCGCACCCTGCTCGCGGCCGCGGACAGCGAATCCGCGGCGCCGCCGCCCGCCGGGGTCCGGCCCGCGCAGCTGCCGGATCCGGCGGACACCCGGCCCGCGGGGCACTACCTGCCGCCCTCGCGCGCCGCCCAGCAGAGGCTGACCGAGGCGATGACGGTCTGGGGAGCACCGGTGATCGGGGCGGACCCGCGGTCGAACCCGGCCGACCCGGCGGGGATCGCCTGGGGCGAACTGATCGCCGGGCCGTCGCGGCTCCGCGCGGACGACCTGGACAGCGCGCTCTCCGGCCTGTCGACCTTCTGGGGGCTGCCGCGGGTGGCGACGGCGTCCGTGCCCGGCGGACCCGCCGACGCCGAACGGACCGGCCGGAACGAGCCGGATGCGTTCCTGCGCGCGGAGAAGTGGCTCGGCTGCGGCCTGATGGACGCCTCGCTCGGCGGCGACACCAGGGCCGAGCAGCTGGACACCATCACCGACGGCGTGCACCGCCTGGGACCGGGCGCGGCCGCGCTCGTGGTCGTGCCGGGGCGGAGCCGGTCGCGGGGGCGCAGGCCGGATCCGGGGAGGACGGTTCTCGTGCTCTACCCGGAGCAGCAGCCGGGGCAGCCGGCGCCGACCGGCCCGGTGTGGTTCGACCCGAGCACCGGGGAGACCTCGAATTTCCCCTTCCCCGAGCTCCTCGCCGGCTCGGCGCCGCTCCGGTTCATCCCGGGGACCAGGGACCAGGTGCTCGCGGCGGCGACACCGGGGGCGGAGCCGCCGCCGGTCCCCGGACCGGACGTCATCCGGCGGTACGGGCCGGGCGGGTACCGGCACTCGATCGACCTCGCCGACCAGCGCGCGCTGGACGCGGCGCTCACCGGGCCGGACGGCGCGCCGGTGGTGTACGCCGACCCGAGCGCCTACCCGTCGCGCGCCTTCCCGTACGGGCGGCGGGTGAACGGCCCCGGCTACGCCTCGTTCGGCCGGAACAACAACTGCGCCGAGACCACGGCCTGCGGTATTTCCGCGTTCTTCGGCAACGCCGACGTGGCGCTCGCCCGCTGGGAGCCGCACGGCGGCGACACCCAGGGCGAGGAGCGGCTGCGGCGGTACTTCGGCGGTGCCTGGCGCGGCTTCGCCGACGGCGCCGAGGGCAAGGAGCAGATGGAGCGGATCCAGCGGGACCTGCGGCGCCGCGGACCCCGCTGGGCGGCGGCGGTGGTGACCAAGGGCTACCACGAGGACGACGACGGCAGCAGGCTGCTGGTGGACGGCGCGCCGATCGCCCAGAACGCGCACGTACGCCAGATCGTGTTCCCGGAGGGCGCACGGAGACCGGTGTGGTGGGACGCGCAGGCCGAGCACACCGCCGACCACGTGTCGAGCATCGTGCTCGACGTCACCGACGACGCGTTCTACCTCCCCGTCACGGCGGCGCAGATGGCGCACGTCGCCACGTTCTTCCCGGACATGACGATGCCCGCGGACAACGCCACGGTGCTGCAGCTGCGCGGCCGTGGGGCGCCGGGGCGGCTCGCGGCGCAGGTGGGCGGCGCAGGCGCGCACGCGCAGCTGCGCGGCACCGGCGCCACCACGTCGGCACGAGCGTCGAGCACCGGCGTTACCACGTCGGTGCAGGCGTCGAGCACCGCCGACACCACGTCGGTGCAGCCGTCGAGCACTGGCGCCACCGCGCAGCCGGGGACCCGCACCGCATCGAACGAGCACACCGGTGGGCAGGCGCGGGCCGAGCGGGCCGGGCCGCTCCCGGCCGAGCCGCGGCTATCGCCGCTGCACAACCCGGTCCCGGCACCGCCCGCGCTCACCGCGGCGGACCCGGACCGGCAGGCGTGGATGACGCAGCTGCTCGCCACCGGCGACGGCGTCCTGGTCGGCGGTGATCCGCGCACGAATCAGGCGGCGGGCGGCGCCTTCGTCCTGACGGCGGGCCGCGACCCGGAAGCCGCCGAGGCAGGTGTCGACCCCGACGACGCGATGCTCGCGCACCTCTCCAGCTTCTACGGGTACGTGCAGGCCGCAGCGGTGCGCCCGCCCGGGGACCAGCGGCCCGGCGGCTTGGCGCAGGTGATGCGGTGGCTCGGCCCGCCGCAGACCGTCGGCGGCGACCGGGCCCGGCTCGCGGCACACCTGCGCGCCGTGCACGAGCAGGTCCGGCAGCTCGGCGCGGGCGGCGCGGCGGCGGTCAGCCTGCGCGGCGATCGCGCCGACGCGCCGGGCTCGGTGCGCCACCCCGGCGCGCCGGTGTCGCTGTCGGTCATCTACCCGCTCGGGGCGAAGGGCCCGCTGTGGTGCGATCCGATGACCCGGCTCATCTACGACCGCCCGCCGCTCGAGCTGCTGAGCGACACCACCGCCTCGGTCGTCTCGATGCAGGCCGACTTCGGCCCCGCGCTGCTCGCCGCGCTCACCGGGCAGGTGGACGAGGTGGTCGGGCCGCTGCAGCCGGAATCGCCGTCCGCCGCCGGTATCCCGTCCGATTCGACGCAGCGGACCGCTCCCCGCCACCCGGCCCGGCTCACGCCCGCCGAGCTCGCCGAGATCCCGCGGCCGTCGAACCTCGACCGGCACGGGCAGTTCGGCAGCGTCGATCAGCGGGCGCTCGACGCGCTGCGGCAGGCGTTGACCCGCCCGGACGGCACCGTGGCGGCCTTCTTCGACCCCGGGACGCATGCGCCCGCCGGGCAGCCGGTCATCGACTACATCAACGCCCCGGGTGAACACGTCGTCGGCCGGAACTACAACTGCGCGCCGACCACCATGGCGCTGCTCTCATCGTTCATGGGGTTGCCCGATGTGGCGGGCCCGGCACTTCCGTGGCGAGCGCTCGACGCGTCACTGCGGCCGCTGGACCACGAATCGTGGCTGTTCTCCCGCACCCTGTCGCCGAAGAAGTCGAGCAGGCTCAGCGGTCAGATGCTCGAGCTCGAGCGGAAGATCAAGAATCTCGGCGAAGGCACCTTCGCGTTCGTCACACTAAGCCTGTTCGGAGCGGCGCACGCGGTGGCGCTGCTCTACCCGGAGGGCGCGGAGAAGCCACGGTGGTACGACGCGCAGGCGCGGACGTCGGGGCGCACCGCCGAGAACCAGATCCGCAGCGAGTGGGCCGAGATTTCGGGCTATGTTCCCTCGTCGGCCGCGCGGGTCCTCGAGGGCGCCAGGCGATCGGCGGCGCTGCGGGCCGCCGTGCTGGACCCGTCGGGTTCGGGCTACGTCCGCAATCCGCATCCGGGGCGACCGGTCGCGGCGGGGCGGCCTGCCTTCGGCGCCCTGGTGGCGGCCGAGGGCGCCGGTGCGGTGAACGCGGCGCAGATGTTCGCGGCGACCGTCGCGGGTCTCCCGCGGATCGCAGTGCCGATCTGGAAGGAGGCGGCCCTCCAGAGCGGGAAGGAGGCCGTGTTCTCCCTGGCGGAGAAGCCGTGGGTGGTCAAGTCGTCGGCGTCCTTCCCGCTCCGGACGGCAGGCAAACTGGCCTCGATCCACGCCGAGGTCGCGGCGCGGTCCGCGGACGAACCGATCTTCATCGTCGATGTGGGCACGATGAACCTGAATAAACCGGGCCGAGTCTGGGTGGTCACCGCCCCGCCGACGATGGAGCCCGGTACGCGGCAGCCCCAGCCCGGTCCGCCGGTGTGGACCGACCCGTTGACCGGTGAGACCCGCGAAACTCCGCCCGAGATTCCCGGCCTGAAGCCCTTCACCATGGTGCGGGTGCAGCGCACCACCATCGACGAGCTGCGGAAGTACCTCACCGATGTGCGGCCCTACCCCATCGCCACCCCGAACTTCGCGCCGGTTGCCGCGAGCGCGGTCGCCGGTCGGCAAGGCACGGAGTCCGGTGATTCCGGTGTCGGCGCGGCGAACACCGGGGCACGGCCGACGCACCGGGACGGCGAACCCGCCGCGCGGATCACGCCGCAGCCGAACCTCGCCCCTGCGCCGCCAGAGCCGGGCGCCGAGCACGGGCCGCGGCCTGCCGCGTCGACGGACTCGCTCAGCGCGGACGGCACCGTCGAGCCCGCGCAGGCACCGCCGCCCCCGGGGCCGGTGCGGCTCACTCCGGAACAGCTGGCGATCATTCGGCGACCGTCGCAGGACGGCGTGCCCGGGGTGCACGGCAGCGCCGACCTGCGGTCGCAGGAGCGGCTGCGGGACGCGCTGCGCCGCGAGGACGGCAGCTACGCGGCCTTCGTCGACCCGGAGACCGTCGGCCCGGACGGTCGCCGGGTCGTCGACCACATCAACGCCGCGGGTGACCGCGCGCCGGGGCGGAGCTGGAACTGCGCCCAGTGCGCGCTCTCCTACCTGTCGTCGTTCTTCGGCCTGGTGGACACGGCCGGGACCACATCGCGGCTGCTGCCCGCCGACCCTGGGTTGGCCTCGATCCGGGTCGCCGAGCGATTCCTCGACGCCCAGGCGATCGACTCCGGCCACCGGCCGGGGCGGGCGCGGGCCTGGTTCGACCTGGCGCACGGGCAGGTCGCCGCGCTCGGCGAGGGTGCAGGCGCCTGGGTGCGCATCACCTACGCCGACGACAACGGGAACGCCGCGGGCATGCACGCCGTCGCCCTGGTTCACCCGGAGGGGGCGGCGGGGCCGAGGTGGGTCGATCCCCAGAGCGGCATGGTCTCCGACACGCTGCCCGAGTACCTGGCGAAGGGCGCGGTCCGGGTCGAGTTCGTCGCCTCGACCGCGCAGCGGATGTTCGAGGGGGCGCAGCGCCGACGGGCGGTGGAGGCGGGCAGGCGGTCGTGGCAGGGCTTCGGGCGTGCGCCGCGGTCGGCGGCGGGGATCCCGCTCGCCCGGCTGGTCGCGGGGCCGACGGCGCGGCCGGTGGAGGGGGCGATCGCGCTGGCGCTCACCGCGGTCGGCACCCCGCGCACCGCGCCACCGTTCCGGCCCGACACCAACCCGCTCGGCCGCGGCGCGGAGATCAGGTCGCGGCTGCACACCGTCACCACCGCGGAGCTGGCCGGTCTCTTCCCGTCCGCGCCGCGGCTGCTGGACGACCGCGGGCAGCCGTTCACCGCGAAGCTGCGCGCGGTGCACGACGCGGTCGCGTCGCCGCCCTACGGCCCTGGCTCGGTGGCTGTGGTGACGGTCCCCGGTGACCCGAGCGTCGCGTGGACAGTCCACCAGCCGGAGACCGAGGGGGCGGAGCCGGAGTGGACCGACGCGGTCACCGGCGAGACCTCGACCCGGCCGCCCGAGCGGCTCTCGACGGCGGCGGTCGAGTATGTGATCGCCACCGGCGGCGAGCTCCGCGCGGCGGCGTCGAGGCTGGTCGAGGACGAATCGATCCCGCGCAGCGACGCGACGGGGGCGCCGCTCGACCCGGCCGCGCAGCCGGGCCCGCCTGGCATGCCGACGATCGCCGGGGCGCAGCCGCCGCTGACCCCGGAGCAGCTCCGCGACATCCGGCGGCCGACGCGCGCCGCGGTCCCCTGGGTGCACGGCAGCCCGGACCAGGTGGCGCTGGACGCGCTGCGCGCCGCGACGCGGCTGCCGGACGGCAGCTACGCGGCGTACTGGGACCCGACCTCGACCCTGAACGGCGACCGGCCGCTGATCGAGTACATGAACGCGCCGGGCATCAACACCCTCGGCCGTGCCACGAACTGCGCGCAGGCCGTGATGGCCTTCCTGTCGTCGTGGCTCGGGTTGCCCGACGTCGCAGGGCCGCGGCTCGGCAGGGACCCGTTCGACAGCGCACGGTGGCACCTGGAGCTCGAGCAGTGGCTGAACTCGACGACGATCGATGCCGGTGTGACGAAGGATGGCACCCCGCAGTCGGTCGCCGAGCAGGTCGAGTACGTGGAGCGGGCGGTGGCCGACCTGAAGCCGGGCGGATTCGCCTATGTGTCGGTCGGCTGGCGCGGCGGCGGCGCGCACGCGCTCGCGCTCGTCTACCCCTACGGGGCGACCGAGCCGGTCTGGTGTGACGCCCAGACCGGGAAAACAGGTGCCGCGGTACGGCAGGACCTGCTCGACCGCGCGCGCAGTGTGATGCTCGTTCCCTCGACCGGCGAGCGGGTGCACGCGGCGGCGGTGCGCAGCCGGGCGGTCGAGGACGCGCTGCGGGATCCGTCCGGAACGGGCTACCTGCGCGGGCAGCATCCCGGTCAGCCCGCGCGGCCGGGGGCCGCGCCGTTCGGCGAGCTGATCACGGTGCCGGAGGCGGAGCCCGCCGAGGCGGTGGCCGCCTTCCTGACATCGGCGGCCGGGCTGCCCCGGATCGCGGTCGGGCCATGGACCGCGGCCACCCCGGATGCGGCCCCGCCGTGGGTCAGCACGCCGAGCGCCGCCGACCTGACCCTGGTACCGCTCAAACTCCCGCCCGCGTCGTCCATGCGGGCGGGGGCCGTGCTCGAGCTGGTCAACGAGCGCAGGATCGCCGGGGGACCCGGTTCGGTCGCCGTGGTCGAGATCGGCGCGCAGCCGAGCGCGATGTGGGTGGCGATCTTCCCCGAGTCGGCGGGGAGCACCGGACCGGTGTGGTGGAACGCCGCGACCGGCACGGTCAGCGACACCCCGCCGGTCGTCGCCGACGACGCCGAGATCTCCTGCACGGAAACGACGCTGGACGCGGTGGCCGCCGCGGTCTTCCGAACGGACCCCCTCCCCGCCCGTGAGCTGAGCCACGCTGTGCCGGTGCCGCCGGTCCCGCCGGCCACCCTGTCGCCCGCCGAGTTGGCGGCGATCGAGCCGCCATCGGCGCAGGCGCTGCCGGGGACGCTCGGCTCGGTCGATCCGCGGGCACTCGAGCGGGTGCGCGCGGCAACGCGGCTGCCCGACGGGCGCATCGCAGCGTTCGAGGATCCGGAGAGCAACCCGCGCGGCGGGGAATCGCTCCTCGACGCGCTCGAGGCAGCCGCGGCGCAGAACGGGCCGGTGAGCGACGAGCAGTTCGCGCTGTCGCTGCTGGCGAACGTCATCGGGCTGACGGACGTGCCCCCGCCGGACACCGGGGTGGTCCCGGAATCCGCGGCGTGGTCGCCGATCAAGGTGGCCGAGCGCTGGCTCGGCTCGGCCGCGGTGGCGGCGGACCCCAGCGTCGAGCGCGAACTCGGCCTTGGCCCGACGCCGAAGCACGTGCTGGAGCAGCTGCTGGTGGCGTACACCGCGGTCGCCGCGCTCGGCCCCGGTGCGATCGCCTACGTGCAGGTGTCCGCCGAGCCGGACGGCCAGGACGCCACCGGAACACCGGGGGTCGCCGGTACCTCCCCGGTCAGCACGCTCGCCCTGGTATTCCCGGCCGGCGTGGATCGGCCGGTGTGGGTCCATCGGCGGGGAGGAACGATGGGGCCGCCACCGCTGCACGTGCTCACCGCGGTGGCCCCGGATCGGGCGCGGGTCGAGTTCGTCGCCTCGACCGCGCAGCGGGTCGCCGCTGCCGCGCGCAGGCAGCAGGCGGCGCGGTCGGGGTCGCCGCTGGTCGAACCGAATGTCTCGGCGGCCGATTCGGCGCTGGCCCGGATCGCCGAGCTCGCCGGGGTCGCCATGCCCGCGGCCCCGTCGTTCGACGCCGTGCCCGGCGCTGTCCTCGCCAGCGCGATGTCGCTGTTCGAGTCGAGTCTGCGCCCCCTGTTCGCGCTGTTCCCCGCGGCGAGCCGCACCCGGCTGGCCGACCGCGCGCAGCCGATGGCGGAGAAGCTGGCGGCCGCGCGCGACGCGGTGCTGCGCCGCGGCCCCGGTTCGACCGCGGTCGTCGCGGTGGTCTCGCCTGCGAAGATGGTGTCGCACGCCTTCGTGCTCTCCTACCCGGTGTCCGGTGCGCAGGAGCCGACCTGGCAGCACCTGCCCTCCGGCGCGACCTTCGCGACGATCCCGCAGTTCACCAGCGCCGACGAGGTCGATTTCGCGGTCGCGTCCACGGCGGAGGTGGCCGCCGCGCTGTCGGCGACGACGCGGGCACCCGCCCGGCCGAATGCCGCGCCGCCGCCCGCGACGCAGGTGCCGGGCGAGCCGGAGGCCGCGCCCGCGACACCGGCGGTGCGGCCAACGCCCGACCCGGCCGCGCACGGCGCGGCGCGGCGCCGGTCCCGGTTCTTCCGAAAGCTGTTCCGTCTCTTCCATCCGGCGGTGGCCAGGCCGACCGGCCGGGCGGGGCTGCCGGAGTTCGCCGCAGAGCGGGCGGCGGGGCACACCGACCCCCGCGCGGACGGACCCCGCGGGTTCGACGTCCCCGTGGTGGGCGTGCCGTCGGCCCAGGGCACCGACACCGCGATCCCCGGCCGCGATCAGCCGATCGGCGCCACCCGGCCGACCGGCGCCGCCTTCCCCGGCCGCTACGGCTACGTCGACGAGGGGGACCAGCGGCGGCTCGAAGCGGCGTACGGCGGCGCCGACGCGGTCGAGCCCTACCTGGACCCGGGCACCGCGATCGACGGGCAGCCCGCGATCGGCTCCCTGGTCAACGGCGCCGGGACGGCGCAGCGGGGGCGCGCCGCGAACTGCGAGAGCTGCGTCGAGGCGGGGCTGCTGAACTTCCACGGGCAGGCCGTCGTCGCGGCGCCCGCGATCGGCCCGAAGGCCGCGAGCCCGGGACGTCGGGACGCGGCGCGCATCGAGCGCATGCTCGGCACCCGCCGGATCACCCTGCCCGAACTCGGGCCAGGCAGCTCGCCGGAGGCGCACTTCCGGACGGTCCGCGAGGTGCTCGCCGCCGCGGGCCGCCGCTCCTCGGCCGCGGTCTCGGTGCGCTGGCACGAGCGGGACCGGGACAACCGGAAGGTGTACACCGGCGACGGCGCGCCGGCCTTCACGGGCGGGCACTCGCTGACCATGGTCTTCCCGGCGAAGGCGGACGAGCCGGTGTGGTGGGATCCGCAGACCGGGCAGCGGGGTGCCCTCCCGCCGCACTACGCGACCGAGGCGGGCGAGGTCTCCTTCGTGCCCGCCACCCCCGCGCACGTGGCGGCCGCCGGCGAGCACGGTCTGGCGCTGGAGGATTCGGTGCGGGCACCGGACGGCTCCTTCCTGCCCTTCCGGCACCCCGGCCGGTACTCGTCGGTGCCCGGCGGTGCGCCCTACGGCGACTTCGTGATCTTCGACGCGGAGGCCCCCGGTGTCGTCTTCGCCCCGCACGACATCGGCCTGGCCGCGGCGGCCACCTTCCTCGGGCACCCGCAGTTCGCGGTGCCGCACCGGAGCCTGCCGGTCGCCGGGACGGAGTTCGACGAACAGGCCGCGCACCGGGCGGGGCGCCGGGACGTCGGGCAGTTCTTCGGGCAGCCCATGACGCAGCTCGCGCCCGACGGCCGCGACCTGTCCGCGCGGCTGGCCGAGCTGAGCGGGTTCATGCCCGCGCTCGGCACCGGAGGGGTCACCTTCCTCGAGGTCACGATGCAGGACGGCCGGATCGAGCCGGTGCTCCTGGTCAACCCGGTGCGGGAGGCGGGGGAGGAGCCGGAGTCCGGCGCCACGGAGCCCCCGGTCTGGTGGATGCCGACGCGCAACACCACCTCGGGCACGCCGCCCACCTTCGCGGCGGACTCCGTGCGGTCCATCTCCTTCGTGTCGGCGACCGCCGAGCAACTGCGCGCCCGGCTGGAGGCTCCGGAACGCACCCCGGTGGACAGCCCGCAGCTCGCGCCCGCCACCGACGCCAACGGCTTCCGGCGCTTCGACAACGACGACGACGCCGAGCGCTACGGCGATCTGACGCTCGGCGGACAGTACCCGGCGCTGCCGCCGGAGCAGCGCCGCGCGGTGGACCGGTACCTCGGCGACCCCGGCGTCCTGACGCCGATTCTCTCGGCAGGCGAGGCCGCGACACCGAGCCCGGCGCAGCAGCAGGCACTCACCGCCTACCTGGGCGCGGAGCCGACCCCGGACACACTCCGCCGCGAACTCGCCGAGCTGGACGCCGCCGTGCGGCGGCCGCTGCCCGACCCGGTGCGGGTCACGCACGCGCTCGCCGACGCGAGCACCCTGCTCGCCGCCGACGGCCTGCCGCTCGGCGACCGCCGCCCGCAGTGGCTGGTCGGCACCGAGCAGACCGTGGCAGGCCACCTGACGGCCACGCTCGGAAAGGCACCGGGGAAGCCGTCGCCGGTCCGGCTCGAACTGGCACTGCCACCGGGCAGCACGGGCCTCGCTGTCGGCGGCTCGGTCAACGGCTCCGGTCACCGCGAACTGCTGCTGCCGCGCGACCTCCGCTACCGGATCACCGGCGTCCGCGTGCTCGACCCGGATCCGGAGCTCGGCCCGAACGCGCCCGAGTTCGCGATCGAGGCCGAGGTGCTGGTCCCCGGCCGCGCCGGGGAACCGCCCTATCCGGCCGTCGTCGAGCCGCTGGACACGGTGTCGCCGTCGTATGACGGTGCCCCGGTCGATTCGACGCCGCCGACCGGCCCCTCGGGCCCGGTCCGGCTGACCCCCGCCGAGCTCGCCGAGATCCCGCGGCCGTCGACCCGGGACCAGCACGGGGTCTTCGGCAGCATCGACAAGACGGTGCTCGACTCGCTGGTGCGGGCGCTCACGCTGCCCGACGGCAGTACCGCGGCCTTCTTCGACCCCGCGACGTACGCGCCGGACGGGAAGCCGATCCTCGACTACATCAACGACCCCGGCAACCACCTCGTCGGCCGGAACTACAACTGCGCGCTGACCAGCATGGCGCTACTGGCGACGGTCATGGGGCTGCCCGATGTCGCGGGGCCTGCCACACCGCTGGTACCGCGGGACCTTTCACTGCGGCCGATGGATTTCGAGGGCTGGCTGTTCTCCCGCACGCTTTCCCCGACGACGATGGCGGGGGGCAAGCGGACCCCGCTGCACGTCCAGAAGGCCGAGCTCGAGCGGAAGATCCAGGATCTCGGCCCCGGTCATTTCGCGCTCGTCAAACTCCGGGGCTTCGGAAATTCCCACGCGATGGTGCTGCTCTACCCGCCGGGCGCGAAGCGGCCCAAGTGGTACGACGCGCAGACGAAGAAGTCGGGGCGCGCGGCCGAGAAGCAGCTCCTGGAGAATTTCCTGGAGATCACCGGCTACGTGCCGTCCTCGGCCCAGCGGGTGCTGCAGGGCGCCAGGCAATTGCGCGCGCTGCAGGAGGCCGCGCGGGACTCCCCGGGGTCGGGCTACGTCCGCAATGCGCATCCGGGGCAGCCGGTCGCACCGGGCCGCCCGGCGTTCGGCGGCCTGGTGGCGCACCCGGACGCCGGTGCGCTCGACGCGGCCCAGGCGCTGGCGGCGACGCTCGCGGGGATTCCCCGGATCGCGGTGCCGATCTGGGCGGAAGCCGCCGTGCAGAGCCCGGATCTCGCCGGTGACTCCCTGATGCCGAAGCGGTGGGTGGCCGAGCCGTCGACCTCGTTCCCCTTCCGGATCTCCCGCAAGTTGGCCAGGGTGCACGACGAGGTCGGGGCGCGGTCCGCGGACGAGCCGGTCACCATCGTCTCGGTCGGCTCGCAGGACCCGCGCCACCGCGGCCGGGTCTGGGTGGTCACCACACCGCAGCCGACGAACCCCGGCGCGCAGCAGGCACGGAACCCGGTGGTGTGGACCGACCCGATCACCGGCGAGACCCGCGACACCCCGCCGGAGATCTCCGGCCTGATGCCGTTCACCGCGGTGCGCACCTTCCGCACCACCGTTCCCGAGCTGCGGAAGTACCTCACCGCGGTGCGCTCCATCCCCATGGGTCCCCCGGAACCGGCGCCCAAGCCCAAGCCCGAGGCGGCCCAGGCTCCCGCGCCCGCGGTGAGCGCGCCGAATGCCGCCGCCGATCCGAACGCGGTCGGGGCCTTCACCGAGCCCCGCGCGCCGCGGCCGACCGGCCGCATGGCCGCGGCGGCGGCGCGGGTCCGGCGCGCCTTCGGGGGCCGGGCCGCCCCTGGGCCGGTGCCAAAGCCAGAGACGCTGCCGGCGAGCCGGGCAGGCGTACCGGAGGCCGAGCCGGAGACGCCACCCCAGAGCCGGGCGGGCACACAGGAGGCCCACCGGGGGACCGTCGCGGTGCCCGACCCCGCCGCAGCGCCGAGTTCGAACTCCGCGGCACCGGGAACCGATCCGGCTCCGGAGCCGAGCTACGACCCGGCACAGGGCCCGGTGGTGCACCCGCCCCTGACCCCGGAGCAGCTGCGTGATCTCCGGCGACCGTCGCTGAGCGGGATCCCCGGGGTGCACGGCAGCAGCGATCTCCGGATTCTGGAGATGCTGCGCGCCGCGTTGCGGCAGGACGACGGCACGTACGCGGCGTACTGGGAGCCGACCGCGACACTGCGCGGAACCCGGCCGCTGTTCGCCTACATGAACGCTCCGGGAAACAAGGTCCCCGGCCGGGCCACCAACTGCCCGCAGACCACGGCCACCTTCCTGTCGTCGTGGATCGGGCTGCCCGATACCGCGGGGGAGCGCTACGGCCTGCATCCGCTCGACCCGGCGCGGTGGGAGCTCGGCACCGACCAGTGGCTGGGCTCGCTGGAACTCCATGCCGACCAGACGAGCGCGGGCGCACCCCGGTCCATCGCCGAGCAGGTCGAATACGTGGAGCGGGTGGTGCAGAACCTGGGGCCCGGCGGG
Organism: Nocardia sp. NPDC057353; assembly: GCF_042667085.1. Classification (NCBI taxonomy): domain Bacteria; kingdom Bacillati; phylum Actinomycetota; class Actinomycetes; order Mycobacteriales; family Nocardiaceae; genus Nocardia; species Nocardia sp. NPDC057353. The sequence goes on along the minus strand of NZ_JBHVAK010000035.1, from coordinate 26,221 downwards.
TTCGCCCGGGTGCGCGTCGGTTGGTCGGCGGGCGGCGGGCACGAGCTCGCGCTCGTGTTCCCGCACGGTGCGCAGGCGCCGGTCTGGGTCGACACGCAGAATTGGCGATGGGGTCCCGCTCAGCGCAGGCACCTGATCGATCGAGCCGCGGAGCTGAGCTTCACTCCGTCCACGGCGCTCCGGGTGCATCAGGCCGCGGTGCGCATGCGCGCGCTGGAGCGGGCGCTGCAGAACCCGGCGGGGCCGGGGTATGTGCGCGGGCAGCACCCGGGGCAGCCGGCCGCACCCGGCGCGGTGCCGTTCGGCGGGCTGGTCACGCAGCCGGGAGTGACGTCCGGCGAAGCGGTGGTCGCCTTCCTGGCCTCGGCGGTGGCGCTGCCAAGGATCGCGGTCGGTACCTGGACCGCCGCCGCCCCGGATGCCATCCCCGGGCAGGTCGTCAGCCCGATCCATGACGTTCTGATGCCGCTCGAGCTGCCGCCCTTCGGGTCGATGACGGCGGCGGCGAAACTGGCGCTGATCCATGATCGCCGGATCGCGGCGGGCCCCGGTTCGGTCGCCGTGGTCGGACTGGGGACGCAGCCGGTCACGCAGTGGGTGGCGATGTTCCCCGAATCGACGGGCAGCACCGGTCCGGTGTGGTGGAACGCGTCGACCGGGGAGGTCCGCGACACCCCGCCGACCGTCGCCGACGATGTCGAGGTCGACGCCGGCGAGACGACGCTCGACGAGGTGCAGGCTGCTCTGCTCGCCACGAAGCCGGCCCCCCTCCCGCGGTTGGCCGCGGTAGCACCGCCGCTGCCCGCGACGGCACCGGTGGCACTGTCCGCCGCCGAGCTGGCACTGCTCCGGCCACCGTCGGAGCTCGCCGCACCGGGAACGCTCGGCCCGCGCGATCAGCGTGCGCTGCGGCGGGTGCGGGCGGCGATGCACCGGAGCGACGGCAGTTTCGCCGCGTTCGAACATCCCGGGGTGAACCCGCGGGGCGGGGAGCCGATGATCGAGGTGCTCGCGGCACCGGACGGTGCGCTGGACGACGGGCAGCGCACGCTGTCGCGGCTGGCGACGTTCATCGGGCTCCCCGACGTGCCGCCGCCGAGCACCGGGCTGGCTCCGGTCTCCGACGGGTGGTCGCCGCTCCAGCTGGCCGAGCGCTGGCTCGGCTCCCCCGCGATGGACGCGGAGACCGTCGCGCTGACCGCGCTCCGGCACGCGTACGGCAGGCGCGCCGACCCGCCCGCGGACGCGGCGAAGCAGCTCGACGCGGTCCAGGCCGCGGTCGAGAAGCTGGGCCCCGGTGGGATCGCCTTCGTCCAGGTGACCCTCGCGCCCGCTGACCCCGCTACTACCGCGCCCGCCGGGGCACGGAAGCCGTTCGCCACGATCGCCGTGGTGTTCCCGGCCGGAGCGGACCGGCCGGTGTGGTGGGGCAGCGAGGGGGTGACGACGACGCCACCGGCGGAGCTGGTGGCGCGGGCCGAGTGGGTGGAGTTCGTCCCCTCCACCGCACAGCGGGTGGCCGCCGCCGCGCGCAGGCAGCGGGCCCTGCCGCCCCCGGATGCGCTGCCGGACGGACCGCTGCTGGCCGGGGTGGCAGGCAAACCGGTCGCTGCGGCGGTGGCCATCGTCGCCGGTCTCGCGGGGCTGCCCAGGACCACGGCTCCCGGCTGGGCGGGCGCCGGGTTGGACACCTTCGACCACGCCGTCCCGTGGCTCGACGCGCAGCGCACGACGCTGCTGGAGCTGTTCCCCGCGGCGAACCGGCATCGGCTACCCGATCCGTCGCAGCCGCTGGCGCAGAAGCTGGCGGCGGTGCACGACGAGGTGGTACGCCGCGGACCGGGTTCGATCGGGGCCGTTGTCCTGACGGAGAAGCTCCGGATGGCCCAGGTGTTCGTGCTCGCGAACCTGGCCGGGACGGGACCGACCTGGTGGCATGCCGTCTCCGGTGCCACCTCCGCGACCATCCCGGCCCCGCCGGGCAACTACGCCGTCGAGTACGCCGTCGCGACGACGGCGGAGGTGCGTGCCGCGCTGCTGGCGACCGAGCCGATCCCCGGCCACGTGCCCGCACCCGTCGCGCCGCAACCGGTCACCCCGGAACCCGATCAGCAGCCGATACCGCCCGCGACCACGCGATCCCGGTTCTTCCGGCGGGTGTTCTGTCTCATGCGGCCGGGTGCGGACGAAGGGGATGTTTCGGGCCTCTCCTGGACAACGGGCGGGCCGGACGCCGAGCCGCGGTCCGACGATCCGGTGCGCGACGACGAGAAGAAGAGCGACGGCGGTGCCGACGACAGGAAGCCCGGCGCGCCGGACCCGAGCCCGGCGTCGCGGTCCGGGACGCCGCCGCGCAATCCGCGCCTGCTCCGCCCCGGACGTGCCCGCCCGCAACGCGTCTGGCCCGAGGAGTGGGAGCCGATCCCGGAGTTCCACGCCCCCGCCGCCGAGGTCGACTGGTTGCCCGGCGATGCCGAGGAACCACCGGAAACCGCTGAGCCGCAACCGCAGCCGGTCGACGTCCCCTTCACCCTCGGCCTCGGCGAGGACGTCCGATGACACGTCGGCCGGACACGCGCCGTTGGCGAAGCTGCCACCGCCCGTTCAAGCGGCTCCGCTCCAATGGAGTGGAGAGTCCAGCGAGGAGGGCAGCGATGACGCGGCAGGTGGAGAACAACGCGGCCGCGCATCTATGAGCCTGGAGCTACCCCCTGAGCTGCACTGGGTCGGCTGGATCGCCGGCGCGGAGTGGCCGGAGGGCATGGAAGACGACATGTGGCTCGTCTCCGACATCTGGAAAGCGGCCAGCGAGAAGACCGCCGCCATCATCCCCCGCCTCATCGAGGCGAAGGCGGCGGCGGCCGCCGCCTACCCGCAGGGCGCGGCGGGCGAGGAGATGGCCGCCCGCTATGACCCGCTCATCACCGGGGATCAGTCGCTCGACATCCTCGCGCAGTCGTTGCAGGCGCTCTCGGACGCCGCCTTCGACATGGGCACCGAGGTCCAGGCGACCAAGATCACGATCATCGTCACGCTGTGCTGGCTGCTCATGGAGATCATCTGGGCCTGGCTGTTCCCGCCCACCGCCGAGGCGAACATCGTGGCCGCGACGCTGACCACCCGCTCCTTCCTCAAGGTCGCCATGGACAGTGTCCAGTCGACGATCATGAACATCGTCGGGCACCTCTCCAAGACCCTCCCGATGAAGGGCGGGCACTTCTGGTCCTCCTTGGCGAAATTGAACTTCCTCCCGCCGACGGCCAAGGGCTGGGGCGTGTACGCGGCCCGCGCGGGCGAGGCCATCATGATCGGCGGCGGCATCGATGCCGCCGTCCAGGTCGGGCAGATCGCCGACGGCAAGCGCCGGGATTTCAACGAGAAGCAGTTCGGCTTCTCGCTGCTCGGCGGTGTCGCGGGCGCGCTGCCCGCGCGCGAGCTCGGCCGCTACCTGGGGCACTTCGCCGACAAGATGGGCGACAAGATCATCGCCAAGTACGGGGTGGATCTGAACAACGCCTGGTACCGCGGTGCCCGCGGCGCGATGATCGGCGCCGTCGCCGACGGCTTCGGCGCCGTCTTCGGCAATCTCGCGGTGGCGTCGCTGAATGCCGCGATGGGCGGGAACTTCTCGGATTCGTTCACCTCCGGGCCCGGCTGGGTCGGCGGTTTCGCGCAGGGTGCCCTGGTCGGTGGTGCCCGCGGTGCCTTCGTGTTCACCGGCCACATCCCGAATCCGGATGGCACGACCCCGGAGGGCGGCACCCCGCTGACCGGGTTCGACAAGGCGCGCTCCAAGATGTGGTGGTTCGACAAGTCCTGGGGCACCGGGTTCGTCTCGAAGCCGCCGGACCGGCCGAATCGGGTCGACGGTTCCCACGGCCACGGCAAAACCGAGGGGCACAAGGGCGACGGTGCCAAGAGCGATACCGACGGCCGTCCCGTTCGGCCGCGGCCGACCGGCGTCGACGGGTCCGTGCTGCCGGTGGCGGACGGCGCGATGATGTCCGGTGCGCTCCCCCCGCAGGTACCGGTGAGCGGTATCACGGCGGGCGGCCTGACCACGACCACCGGCACGGTCGACCCCGGCCTGTCCGGCGGGAGCGGCAACACCGGGGCCGTCGCGGCACCGGTCGGGCAGCAGGGCGGCCCGTCGAACCTCGGCGGGGGATCGGAGGGAACCCAGTGGTCCAACCAGGGTGCGCAGTCCAACGGCGGGGGCAGGCAGGACGTCAATGCCTTCTACACCGAGGGCGGCGCGCCCACCCACGGCCAGGACGGCGGGTGGCAACCCGGTAACCGGTCCGACGACGGTTCGCTGTACTCCTTCGACGAGCACGGCAATATCGCCATGCACGGCAATCTGGCCGAAGGGGGCCCCGGTTTCGTCCGAGACACCGACACCATGAGCGTCGACTCGCTGGTGATGAGCCAGTCGGATCCGCCGCCCGGTTTCGTGAATCGTGGTGTGGACGAGTTGAGCGTGGATTCGCTGGTGATGAGCCAGTCGGAAGCGGCTCCGGGTTTGGTGAGTCGGGGTGTGGACGAGTTGAGCGTGGATTCGCTGGTGATGAGCCAGTCGGAAGCGGCTCCGGGTTTGGTGAGTCGGGGTGTGGACGAGCTGAGTGTGGATTCACTGCTCATGAACCAGTCGGAATCCATTCCCGGTGGCAATGGCCGGAATTCCGACCAGTTCAGTGTGGATTCGCTGCTCATGTCGCCGTCGGACGCGGGATCGGAACTGGGCGGCCACAACACCGGCGATACCGGCCGGAACATCGCCGGCACCGGGGAATTCGTGATCAGCCCCCCCACCTCGCCGATCGGCAGCGACCTCGGGAGCTCCGTCTCGTCGCTCAGCTCCGACGGCGGGAACGGGCAGCAGGGCCATGTGCCCTCGTCGGAGAGCGGGCAGTTCCGTGCGCAGGACAACCACGTGGTCCCACTCACCGGCGCGGTGCCGACTCCGTTCACGCAGCTGCCCGCGCCCGGCGGCGATATGGCGGCCCAGCACACGCAGCAGACGCAGACGCACGGCGAGTCCCCGTCGAACCGGGAACGGCGAATGCAACTGCCGAGGCTGGTGATCACGGCACCCTCCGACGGCAGCGGCGAGGTGCAGCAGGGCCGGACCGGTGCGCCGCCGCTGACCGCGCCGGTCCCGCTGGTCGTCGACGGCACCGGCCCGGTGCGGGCAGGCGCGGACAATGTCAGCGCGTGGCTGGCAGCCCTGCCGCCGAATATCGCGACCCTCTCCCCGAACGTGTCCGTCGGGGGTTCCTCCGGCGGACTCCGGCCGCCGCCCGTCATCGTTCCGCCGCCCCCGATGCAGACCGGGACGCAGGATGATTCGTCCGTCGTGCAGCCGGGGGGCGATACCCTCGCCGTCCCCGGCGGCAGCGACGGCGGGGCGAGCGGCGACAGTGGCCGCAGCGGGCACTCGGTCGTCGGCGGCACCGTCACCGTCGGCGGCGGCGGCACCCAGGCCGTGCTCGCCGCACAGCACAGTGAGGACAAGAAGTTCTTCGGCGGTCACGGCCATGATGTGCGCGGCAAGCCGCGCCCCCAGCGGTGGGTGGCCTGGCCGTTCATGCCGGAGCCGTACACCCCGCCGGAAGCGCCCGACGAGTCGTGGATCCCCTCCGAGCCTGCGGATCCCACCGACGAGGTGGACCCGAAGCCGCCGGAGGATCCGGCCGACGAGGTGGACCCGAAGCCGCCGGAGGATCCCGCCGACGAAGTGGACCCCCAGCCGCCGGCGGATCCCGGCGACCCGAACGGGGGCAGCGACCCGACCGATCCGGGATACCAGGACGGTTCCTACACCCCGGACGAGTACCCGGGCCAGGACGGCTCCTACAACCCGGACGAGTACCCCGGCGAGGACGGCTCCTACCACCCGGACGAACCGGCGAACCAGCAGGACCCCGCCGCCGATCCGGCACCCCAGGTGGACGTCCCCTTCCAACTGGGCGGCCCGTAGCGATGGTCGTGACCCGGCGCCCCCGGGACTCCCGAACTATGCTGTGCGTCAGCAACGCTGACCGCCCGGAGCTGAAATGCGCGTCCCCGGCGCGGCTTACCCCGCCGTGAACCGCCGCAGGCACCACCGAGACGGAGGATTGTGATGTCCGACGTGACCGCGGCCTGGAACAGCGTCCACCGGAGTGCGTCCACGGGCATGCTGAAGTTCGACCCGCAGGCCGCGATCAACGCCGCGCGCGCCTGCGCCGACCTCATCGAGCGGCTGCTCGGCATGCGGCAGGCCATCTCCGAGGCCGGGCTCGACGACATGGTGACGATCACCAGCGTCGACGGCAACTCCTACCTGCTGCCCTCCGGTGCCCAGTTGACCAGGGCGTTCGAAGCGAAGGCCAGGGATCTGGCGGAGGCCGTGGCCGGGCACGTCGAGGTGGTCACCGACATGGGCGAGACCTTCGTCTGGGCCGGGAAGACCTACATCGGCACCGATGACGTCACCGGCACCCTGCTCACGCTGAACAACCTGACGATGCCGACCACCGGGGTGCCCTTCCCGCTCGACCTCGACGCGGGCGGCCTCGGTGATCCGGCCACGTGGCCGGGGAAGCTGGACGGCGTGCTGACCGACGCCGGGCTCGCAGGCACCGGGGACGACTACTACACCGTCGAGGCCTTCGGTTTCGACGAGTGGCCGGAATCCGGCCCCGAGTACACCAGGGATGTCACCACCGCGTCGACGGTGCGCCCCGAGAACGCGGCCCAGCTCGGCTTCGGGCACTTCTTCGAACTCGGCCAGAATCTGGCGGAGGACACGAAGCGGGTGGTGCTGGCGGCGCTCGGCTGGCGTGCGCTCACCAAGGGGCTCTACGACGCGTGGGGCGATTTCCGGAGTGCCATGGGCACCGTCAACACGCGCTGGGAGGGGGTCGGCGCACAGGGCGCCAAGGACGCGCTGCGCCGCTGGTCGACCACGTTCGAGCCGATGATCTACGCGGCGCAGGGCATGGGGCTGGTCATGGAGTACACGGCCGACTGGCTGGGCCGGACCTACGTCTCGATGCCGCAGCAGGACATCGCCGCCCAGCTGACCGCCGCGAACGCGCAGTCCGTGCTCGACCACTACCGCGAGGAGTGGCACAAGCACTATGCCAACGGCATCGTCGCCAGCGCGGCGGCGCTCCCGGTGATCGAGGGCCCGGACGCCGCGGGGTCGGCGATCCCCCGGCGCACCCAGGAGGCGGGCGGTGGCGACGAGTCCGGGCTGCCGAACCCGGGATCCGACGACGACCCGGTGTTCCCCGGCGGGCAGGAGACAGGCGGAGCGGGCGACCTGCCGCAATTCGGGTCCGAGCAGGAGGCATTCGACCGCGGGTTCGCGGACGGCCGAGCCGGCGAGTACGGCGCGGGTCAGTTCGGCGGCTCGAACCCGCTCACGGCGGGCGGCCAGGAGTACGGCGCCGCCGAACGGCCCGGTACGGGCGGCGGCTACGGCACCGAGGCGGCCCCCGGCGACGGCGGATGGCAGGCCGCCGCCGCCCAGGCCGCGGGCTTCGGCTCCGAAACGTCTGCGGGCGAGACGATTCCGGCCGCGCGCACGCCGACGGAGGGCGGCGCGGCGCCGAGCACGCCCCAGCTCCCGGCCGCCCCCGCGTTCACCCCGGGGGCGGGGCTGCCCGCGGCCTCGATGCCCGCGGGCAGCACCGCCGGATCGGCACAGTCGACCCGGTCGCCCGTGGCACCGGCCGAGCCGCCGACGATGGCCGACGCGCTGGCCGAGCTGACCGGCGTCGCCCCGGAGGAGCTGCCGGAAGCACTGCGGAACACCCCCGTCCGGTCGGCGCCCGGCGCCACCGGTGCGCCGTCGATGGCCGACGCGCTGGCACAGCTCACCGGGGTCCCGGCGGAGCAGATGCCGCGGCAGCTGCGGGACATGCCGCTCGCGGGCACCGCGCGCTCTGCCTCGGGAGTCGGTTCGCCCGGCTCGTCGCTCATCCAGACCCTCGGTGACCTCGCGGCGGCGTGCGCGCAGGGAATCGAGGCGCTCCTGCAGCTCGTCGGGATCGGGCCGGGGACGCTGGACGAGTCCGTGGCCGCCGCGTTCTCCCCGGAACAGCTCGAGCGGCAACTGGGCGACCTGGTGAATCCGCGCGAGCTCGCGGGCGCGCTCGGCGGCGGGGGCGGTGGCGGTGGCGGTGGCGGGCTGCCCGCCCCGCTCGGCGCCGCCGGGCCCGCCACGCCGCTGACCCCCTACCACGAGGCGCGGGTCGATGCCTTCCCGCGCGCTTCGGTGGCCGCCCCCGCCGCCATGCCCGCGGCCTACCACGGCGCGGCCGAGAGCGGTCAGCCCGGCGGCAGCGGCATGCCGATGGGGGGGATGGGCGCGGGCGGGATGGGCGGCGGCTCCGGCGGCAGCCAGAACGAACACAAGCCGGGCCAGTACCTGAACTCGAAGGAGCACTTGGAGGAGGTGTTCGACGATTCACCGAACCGGGTGAAGCCGGTGATCGATCGCTGATCCGCCGAGCGCACCGGATGCGCATCGAGACACATCCAATTATCCTGTGCGCCACCGAAAGTTAATCGTCCTGCGATGTAATACGCAGGAGGCGGACGGTGTCGCGCCGTGGTACGAAGTTATCGACCATTCCGAGGTAGCCTGCTGCGACGGCGCAGGCGCCGCGCCGGAAGGAGAGCTAGATCATGGCCGGCAACATCGAAGTCGATCCGGACGCACTCGCCACCGCGGCGAACCTGACGGAGAACCTCGCCGACGAGGTCCAAGCCGTGTTCACCTCGCTGCAGAGCGAGCTCGAGGTGCACGAATCCGCAGGCACGAACCAACCGTGGGGCAACGACAAGCTGGGCAAGAAGTTCTCCACCGGGGAGAACAACGACGGCTACCAGTCCGCGCGGGACAACCTGCTGGCCGGGCTCGAGGGAATGGCGAACACGCTCAGGGAATTCGCCACCGGGCAGCGGGACGCGGTCACCGCGCTGACCCAGGCCGATCAGAGCGGTCTCTGAGCGCCGCACGAGAACCGGAGGTAGACCATGTCGAATCGCCGTCTCCAGGAAGACATGGCGGTCATGCTCAACGGCCTCGGTGAGCAGATGAAGGGCATCGCCGAGGTCCAGAAGAAGCGGTCGCTCCTGACCGCGACGAAGACCGCGTGCGACAAGCGCATCGAGGTCACCGTGAACGCCGACGGCCTGCTCATCGAGGTCAAGTTCGCTGACGACATCCTCGACATCGAGATGGACGAGATCGCCCTCAACATCACGGCGGCCGTCCAGGCGGCCGCCGCCGACGTCGCCGAGCAGGCGGCGGAACTCATGAACCCCCTGATGGAGCACCGCAGGTCGCTCCCGCCGCTCTCCGAGATCATCGAGGGCGCACCGGATCTCGGCGGGCTCATCCCCGCCGCCCCGCCGACGCCGAAGGTTCCGCCGAGCTCCCCGGAGTGGCCGGAGAACCGGGCGGACGATCGCGACGACCAGGCCACCCAGTCCATCGTCGCCGACCGGGATCTGTAGCGGGCCCGCCCCGCCCGATCCCGAGCCTGCCGACCACCGAGACGGAGAGTCACCTTCATGCCCGACCTGGACGAGAACTGGGACGCCGTGCACAGCAGTGCGCAGCAGGGATTGCTCGAGTTCGATCCGCAGCAGGCGATCGACGCCGCGAACGCCTGCCGGGACGCGGTCGAAGTGCTGCTGGGGATGGCGAAGGCGATCACCGACGCGGGGCTGGACAGCGTCAAGTGGATCACGGCCTACGATTCGGCGGGCAGATCGGGCGAGGTGATCCTGGCGTCGGGGGGCCAGCTGTCGAACGCGTACTCGACCAAGGCCATGGAGATGAAGGCGTCGCTGGAAGGGCACGCGCACATCCTGAGCCGCCTGGGCGACACCTTCATCGCAGCCGGAAAGACCTACCTGAACAACGAAGAGACCACCGTCGAGCACCTGATGGGCACGTTGAACGGCATGAGCATGCCGACGGGGCCGGGGGATTACGTCTTCACGTTCACGGATGTCTCGGACGACGGCAGCTTCGATCTTCCCGGCCAGTGGACGGACGCCGGGCTGGCAGGCCCCGGCGACGACTACTACAGCTCCGAGGCCAACCTCCCCCCCGACGCACTCAACCCCGGGCTCATCCTCACGAACGATGTGGACATCGCCGCCACCATCCACCCCGAGAACGCGGATTCCCTCGATTTCTGGCAGTTCTACGCACTCGGACAGAACCTGCCCGGTGATTCGACCCACATCATGGGCATCGCGCAGTCGTGGCGGCAGCTGCACGACCACTTCGGCGCGACCATGAAGACCTTCTTCGAAACGGTCGACGCGGCGCTGTTCGGCTGGAAGGGCGAGGGTGCCAGGGAGGCGAACCTGGCAGTCCTGCGGTGGATAGTGTTCGCGCTGTTCATCAAGCCCGCGATGGAGCGCCTGTACGAGAACATGGACTACTCGGCCGAGTGGCTGTACCGCACCGCCCACTCCATGCCGACCAGGGACGTCGCGTCCCAGCTCACGGCGCAGAACACGTATACAGTGCTGACCCACTACCGCCGCGAGTGGACCAAGCACTACTACGACGGGATCCAGAACAGCAAGGCCGGGTTGCCGATCGACACGGCGCCGTACCATCAGCCGCCCCCGGTGCAGCCCGGAAACCAGGACGATCCGGGCAATAACCAGGACAACCCTGGCAACAATCAGGACAACCCGGGCAACAATCAGGGCAACCCTGGTAACAACCAGGGCAACCCGGGTGACAACCAGGGCAATCCGGGCAACAACCAGGGCAACCCAGGCAACAACGGCGATATGCCCGAGTACCAGACCGAGCAGGAGGCATACGACGCCGGCTACCAGGCCGGGCTGGAGTCGGCGCAGGGCGACGGTCAGGGCCAGGGCGACGGCCAGGGGCAGGACAACGGCCAGCCCCTGGAGGAGGAGCAGATCCCGGCCGTCCAGGGCAACTACGAGGAGCCCGGCGTCGGGCAGGTAGGCGAGCAGGGCCAGGGCGGCGACGAGAGCACCCAGGGTTCCCCGGTGATTCCCGGCGGCGCCACGATGCCCGCGGCCGAGGAGCAGTCCGCCGGGAAGCCGATTCCGGCGGGTGCGCCCTCGACGGCGCCCGAGGAGGCGACGACGAACCCGGCGTTGGCCGCGGGGCTGCCGAAGACGGAGCCGGGCAAGCCGCGGGTGCCGAAGCCGAAGACGCCCTCGGTCGCCGACGTGCTCGCCGAGCTGACCGGCATCTCGCCGGAGGATCTGCCCGAGGAGCTGCAGAACACCCCGATCACGACGCCGGAGGGGGCGACCGAGCCGTCGCTGGCGGACGCGCTGTCGCAGATCACCGGCACCCCCGTCGACCAGATGCCGCAGGAGCTGAAGGACATGCCGCTCTCCGAGTTGCTCGCCGGTGACAAGCCGCTGAGCGGCACGCTGGCCGAGGAGGTCGGCGGGCTCTCCGAGGAGCAGCTGCAGGAGATGGCGGCGCTCGGCGTCCCCCCGGAGGTGATCTCGCAGCTCACCGGGGGAACCGAGGGCGCCGCGGGTGACCAACCGAGCCTGCCCGAGTTCCTGACCCAGATCGCGGAGGCGCTGACCAGCGGTATCGAGGCGTGGCTGGAGATCGGCGCGGCGCCGAGCCTGGAGCCGTCGACCGGGCTGGCGGGCGGGGCCTTCTCGCCGGAGCAGCTGCGGGCCCACCTGGAGGGGCTGGCGAGCTCCACCGGTTCGGTGAATCCGGCGGGCGCGGGCATCGCGGGCGGTGGCGGGCTGCCCGCATTCGCGGCGGCCGAGTCGGGCCAGCCGCTGCCCGCCTACCACGAGCGCGGCGGCGGGTTCCCGCGGGCTTCGCTGCCCGAGCCGTCGCTGATGCCGATGTCGCACACCGGTACGACCGGTGGTTCGACCGGGGGCATGCCGGGCGGCGGCATGCCCGGCATGCCGATGATGGCGGGCTCCGGCATGGGCTCCGGCACCGGCAGCGGCGGCTCCGAGAGCGAGCACCGCCCGTCGGAGTTCCTGGAGTCCGAGGACCACCTCGACGAGCTCTTCGGCGGTTCGCTCGGCCGGGTCCGGCCGGTGATCGAGCAGTGAGCCGCCAGTGGTCCTTCACCGACCTGGAGTTCGTGCTGCTCTGCGATCGGGCGGACCGGGGCAGCATCCCCGAGCCGTTCACCTACACCAGCCGCATCGCCCTCGCCGAGGATTACGCGGTCGAGCGGCGCCGGGTCTGGGCCGAGCTGGAGTCTCGCGACGACCCCGATCTGCGGGTGATCTCGGATGCGCTGGACCGCCCCGACGTCAGCATCGCGGTCAGGGCCTGGGACGAAGCGGACTACAGCGACCAGACGAAGCACATTCGGGCGCACGTGCTGCGCTGGCGTTCGCTCGGGCTGGTGATCACCCAGCGGCCCGGTGAGTCGGTCTGGCACAGCGCCGGATTCGACGTCGCCGAGTGCGACCCGCACGCGATCGCCGACGTCGCGCTGGCGCAGCTGCCGACCGCGAAGGCCGGTCGCTCGACCGACCTGCTGCTGCCGGGGCCGGACCCGCAGGTCGACGCCGACGACTACTCGGCGGGGCCCGCGGTGGGGGACGAACTGGAGGTCGACGACGCCCAGCGCGGGGCGCGCTTCCTCGCGGCCCCGGCCGCGCTCGCCGGTGACGTGACCGTCTACCAGGGCCGGTCGAAGTTCGGCCCGCGCGGCCGGATCGGGATGACGCTGGAGTGGCGCGACCTGCCCGACGACGGCCGCTATGCGATCCGGTCCACCGGCTCGGCGCGAACCGCCTCCGGTATGGGCACCAAGGGAATGGCCGAGTGGGCGAACGAGCAGGTCACGGAGATTCTGCTGCGCCTCGACCGGCACATGGAGAACGAAGAATGACGGCACCGCTTCGACCCGCCGTCGCCGGAAAGGCAGTTGATTCGCAATGACCGTGCCGGAAGCACCGCCCGGAGCCGAGGATCTGGCCGACGCCGATCCGGTCGAGCTCTGGCAGGGCCTGTACCAGATGGCCAACGACAACTTCTTGCAGTTCGACCCCCAGGACGCGGTGACCGCTGCCAACGCCGTCATCGACCTGCTCGACGACCTGCGTGGCATCAAGAATGCGATCTCCACCCTCAAGCTCGATGCCATGGATCCGATCGCCAAGACGCCGGACAACAGGCAGCTCCTGACCTCGGGGCACGAGCTGGCGATGGTGTACAGCACCAAGGCGAAACACCTGGCGGGCATCCTCGACGATCACATCGAGGTCGCCACGCTGCTCGGGGACACCTTCGTCATGGCGGGCAAGAAGTACACGGGCACCGATTCCGCCACCGCCTCGTCGATCTCGACGCTGTCGAGTATGACGATGCCGACCGGCGCCACGGAGTACCGGGGTAGCTACTCGGGCTACGGAACCCCGAGCGAGAACCTGGTCTCGCCGAGTATGAACGGCAAGGTGTTCCACTGGGGGTCGCCGAAGGAACTCGATGCGTACGCTCCGACGGCACACCTCAAAGACTTCAAGTCGAAGGACACCTCGGTCGAGGTGCAGATCGAGACCAAGTCCAGCTTGAGCTTCAAGACGATGTACGAGCTCGGCCAATACCTCGATCCGGAAGTAACGAACGACCACGCGCGGCACTGGCACACCATGGCCACGGATATCACCAACCACCTCAACAAGATGCTCGGCATCATCAAGCCGCTGAACAGGTCGTGGGTCGGGGCGGGCGGTGAGATGGCCCAGCAGGCGGTCGACGGTATGTCCGACCGCGTCAAACCACTGACGGATGCCATGGTGCAGGTCAGCCGCACACTGGAGTACACGGCGAACTGGCTGCTCTACTGCAAGATGTCGATGCCGACCCGTCCGGAGCCGGCGAATACGTGCTGCCCGGATCCCGAGACGAATTACTACCGCGACCAGTGGCAGAAGCATTACGGCGACGGAATGAAGACCACCGTCGAGTCGATGCCGTTCCTGCCCGGCGCTCCCGACATGTACGGGAACGAGATCGACCAGCCGCCGCCTCCCGGCTCGGAAGAAGGGGCGGGAGATCCCAACGACCCGGGCAATCAGGGGCCCGGCTACAACTACCCGCCCGGCTTCAATCCCAACGACCCTTACGGCAACAATTCGAATTTTCCGTACGGGTACAACTCCAACGACCCCTACGGCAACTCGAACTACCCGTACGGGAACAATCCCCTCGACCCCTACGGCAATATGTTCCCGGGTCAGCCGGGCCAGAACGGTGCGTACGGGGACACCATTCCGCGAACGCCCGCGCACAGCGCGAAGCTCCCGACGTCGCAGTCGCCGCAGACGCCCGCGACGCCGCGGATTCCGTCGATGGACGAGATCAAGGATGCCTTCGGCGGTTCGGGCGCCCCCAGTTCGGGCGGTGGCATGCCCGCGGCGAGCAAGCCCGCGGGCAGCAGCGGCGGTTCCGGTTCGCAGGGGTCCGGTTCGGGGGCGCCCGCGACGCCGCGGATTCCGTCGATGGACGAGATCAAGGATGCCTTCGGCGGTTCGGGCGCCCCCAGTTCGGGCGGTGGCATGCCCGCGGCG